>MHBQ01000030.1 GCA_001803315.1 Lentisphaerae bacterium RIFOXYC12_FULL_60_16 | reverse complement strand
ACCGGCCGCCTACCTCTGCACGGGAACCGTCTGTCGCCCGCCCGTGACATCGGCGGCGGCGCTCCGCGATCTGCTGGCCGAAGGCGCCGCGCCGGTAAATCAGGAGAGCGCCCATTGACGGCAACACGCGGCATGGCGCATGATCGTCGGCGAATCAACAGGGCAGAATGAAAAATACGACAACGGAACCCGGACGATATGAATCCATGCCACGACTCCCGAATCCACCGACCGCTCCGACCATCCTGATCGTCCGTTACGGCGCGGACAATCTCGGTTATATCCTCCACGGGCCGGCGGATGGCGCCTGCGTGGTGATCGATCCCGGCGACGCAAACGCCTTTCTGAAAGTTTTGTCGGCGCACCGGTTGCACCCCGGACTTTTACTCGCCACCCACGGCCATGCCGATCATGTGGCCGGCGCCGACGACATCGCCGGACGGACCGGCTGCCCGCCGATCCCGCCGACGGTGGACGATCCGACGGAACATGAAATCGCCTGGCGCGAATTCCGGCTGCGTGTCCTGCCGGTCCCGGGCCATACCCGGACACACGTGGCCTACCTGGTTGACAAAGCCCTTTTCACGGGCGACACCCTGTTCGTGGCCGGTTGCGGCCGTTTATTCGAATGCGACGCCGCGACTCTTTGGCATTCCCTGCTGCGGTTGTGCGACCTGCCCGACGAGACGCTCGTGTATCCCGGACATGACTATACACTGGATAACCTGACATTTGCCGCCGAACTCACGCCGGACGACGCGGCCGTCGCCACCCGGCTGGCCCTGGCCCGCGAAGGCGACGCCTTGGTCCCCTCTATCCTGGGGGAGGAACGGCACACGAACCCCTTCCTGCGCTGCGCCGACCCCGTCTTCCGCCGCCAGGCGGGTATGCCGCACCTCTCGGCGGAGGCCTGCTTCGCCGAACTGCGGCGCCGCAAGGATGACTGGTAGCTAACGTTCGTGCGACGCGGAAACGACCGGTCGGACAGATTCCATCTGCGCCGTCTGCTTCAGGTTGCCGTTTGGCGGTCAGTCGTGCAGCCAGCTTCTTCCGGTCTCGGCGTGGAATGCCAGATTCCGCAGGAGATCCTGTTCCTCGAACGGCTTGATGATGTATCCGGACACCCCGCTCTGGAACATGCGGTTGATGATCTGCTGGTTGACATGCGCGGTAATCAGCAACGCCTTCGTGCCGCGCGGCCGTTTGACATTCTGCATGAACCAGAGTCCGTCATGCTCGGGCATGTCATAATCCACGAACACAAAATCGTAGGCCCCGCTCTCGACCATGGGAATGGCGGTGGCCGCGGCGCCGACACCGTGCGCCTCATGGCCATGTCGGCTCAAAATCGACACCACCTCGTCACGAAAAGCGTCGTGGTCATCCAACACCAGGATTCTCATAGCGGCAGGTGCTTCCCCGATTTCCAATCCGCCGTTTGAATTGTTTCACTAACGATCCCCACCGTGATGGCATAACGGGTGAGGCCGGCTGTTTCATGGATGTTGAGTTTCTGCATGAGATTGCCCCGGTGTTTCTCGACCGTCTTGATGCTGATGCCGAGTTCCGCGGCAATCTGCTTGTTGGCACTCCCCTCGGCAATCAGTTGGATGACCTCCATCTCACGCGACGACAATTTGCCGATCGTCAGGTTGAACGGTTCCGTCCCGGCGGGCCCCGTTCCGGAACCCACGCTTGAGTACGGGGAAAAACCGGCGTCAAACGCGGTCTCGCCTCCGTGGACCTTCCGAATCGCCTTGGACAGGACTTCAGAGGCCGTCTGCTTGGTCACATAGCCCGCCGCGCCCAGCGTAACCGCCTGCTCGACGAACGCCTTGTCGCCATGCGCGGAAAGGATCAGCACTTTCGCGGAGGGACAGGCGCGGTGAATCTGGCGGGTGGCTTCCAAACCGTTGAGTAACGGCATCGAGATGTCCATGACGACAACGTCCGGGGACAGCTTCGTGGCCAGGCGCACCGCCTGGCGACCGGTCTCGGCTTCGCCGACCACGTCGATATCAGCTTCGTTCGCCAGCAGCGCGCGAAGCCCCTCACGGAGCAGCATGAAGTCCTCGGCCAGAAGCACGGTGATTCGTTTCATGTGTTTCATGAGGCCGATACTCGGGACTTCGGCACGATCGGCCAATCAGGGCAAGGATGGCAGGAGGCTTCGAAAAACCTTAGCCCTCCGCCTCCCCCCGCTCACCCACCGGCACGTCGATCGTCGCGGTCGTGCCCTTCCCAGGCGTCGAATCGATTTCGAGCCGCCCTCCCAACCCCTCCAGCCGCTGTCGGATGCTGAACAGGCCGAAGCCGCCCTTGCGGTCCCGCGACGCACCGGCGCGGGATGGGTCGAATCCCGCTCCATCGTCCGCAACCTGGACGACCAGGTCGTTTTCCCGCTGACTCACGGTGACGCTTATTTCGCAGGGGCCGGCGTGCTTCAGCGCATTCATGACCAGTTCCCGGACGGATTGGAACAGCAAGCCGCGCAGCGCCGGCGACAGGAATGGTTCATGCCCGTCGCCCTTGACGACCAGGCGCGCACGGTGTTTCGTTTCCAGTTGTTGGGCAAGGTCGTTCAGCGCCGGGATCAGTCCCAGTTCATAGAGCAGGGCCGGCGTCAGGTCGGACATGACCATCCGGCATTCGCCGATGGACTGCTCGATCAGCCCCCGGATCTGGCCCAGCTTGACAACCTCATCCCCACGCCGGGCGTCGGCCAGCGGTTTCGCGATGGACCCCAACCGGATGATGGAAAGCGACAGGTTCTGGATGATGGTGTCGTGGATGTAGCGCGAGATCCGCCATCGATCCGCTTCTTCGGCGGTTGCCAGTCGTTTGGCGAGTTCCCGCAACCGTTGCTGGTAAACCCGGGTCTCCGCCTCCATCGCGCGGCGCCGGGTGATGTCCGTGCCCACACAGAGGATTTCCACCACCTGCCCCTGGTCGTCGCGGACGGCCCGGTTCGCCCAATGCACCCAGACCCGTCTGCCGTCCTTGCACACATTCTCACTCTCGTTGCTGCCGTGTTGTTCGGGATGCATCATGATCGCCTGTAACATCGCACGCATATCGCGTCCCTCGGAATCCACTTCCGCGGCAATCGTGCCGAGGACGTTCCTGCCCACCACGTCACCGGCTTCGAAACCGAAGAAGGTCTGGGCATACTCATTGAAAAAGGTGATGGTATGATCCGGCAGGATCCGCATGATGATACTGTTGGCGTTCTCCACCAATTCGCGGTATTTCCGCTCGCTCTGTTTCAATTGTGCAGCGGCTTCATGCAATTCCGTAACGTCCCAGAGCGTCAGCACCACCACTGGCCGTACCCCATCCGGTACCGCCATCCGCACCAGGGAAGGCAACACATGGGAAAACCCACCCCCCCGACGTTGGATGGTCAGCGTGGTCATTTTCGGCATCTCCCCGCTGCGCAGGGTCTCCAACCCCTGCTGTGCGGTCGCCAGATCGGACCCCGTCAACAACTCCGGAAGCAGGATTTCCACATTGCGGCCGCCCAGCGAATCACCGGCCAATCCGGTCAGACGCTCCACCGCGGGATTCACGGAAAGGATGGTGCCATCGTCCTCCAGCAGCGCCACCCCCTCGTACATGACGCTGATCGTATCGATGGCGGCTTGACCCCAGGCCAGCCGGACAGCATTCGCCTTATCCCGTTCCTGGAATGCTTTTAATTCGGTCACATCGGTGAAAATAACCGCAAAACGCCCCGGCGCCGTCTGGTAAGCGGCCACTTCAAAGTGCCGTCCGATCACGGCGCTGACATGTGAAAAATGGTCCGGTTCGCCAGTCAGGCCAACCCGGCCGAAACGTTCGATCCAGACCGGCTCGGTTTCCGGCATGATCTCAAGCACGGTCTTGCCGACCACCTGCTCCCGCTTGAGCCCGGTCAGGCGCTCGAAGGCGGGATTGATGTCCAGGAAACGATAATCGCACGGTTTCCCCTCGCTGTCGCAGATGACCGCGTGCTGGGCGAAGCCCTCCGCCATGGTGTTGAACAAGGAGCGATACCGCTCCTCGCTTTCGCGCACGGCCTGCTCCGCCCGATCCCGGGCCGCACGCGTGCGGAACGACACGATGTTCTGGGCGAAATCGGCCGCCAGATCCGTCAGCAGCTTCACTTCGTCGTCGCCGAAACCGACCGGATCCCGGGAGTAGATGCACAGGGCGCCGAGCGCCTTGCCGTCCGCCAGCAGCGGCAGGGCGATGGACGAGGCATACCCCCGCTTGATGGCATCCTGCCGCCAGGGGAGGAACGCGGGATCGGACGGTATGTCGAGGCAGCGGGTGACCTGGCCGGTGCGGATGGCCATGCCGGTCGGACCGCGGCCGCGTTCCGTATCCGCCCAGGTGAGTTTCAGCGCATCGAGGTACCCCTCCTCGAACCCGGCGCTGGCCGCGGGGCGGATGGTTTTGGCTTCGTCATGCTCCGCGAAGCCGATCCAGACCATCGCATGCCCGCAATCCTCGACAATGATCCGGCAGGCCTCCGCCAGGAAGTCCGCCTCCCCCGTGGCGCGCATCAGGGCCTGGCCGCTGTGGCCGAGCGCGTTGAGCACGCGGTTGAGTCTCCGGAGATCCGCTTCCCGCTGCTTGGATTTCGTGATGTCGCGGGCGACATGAACAGCGCCGACCATCCGCCCGTCCGCGTCCATCACCGGCGTCGTGGTGATGTGAAAATCCCCGCCGAGGCGATCTTCGTGCACCTCGGCCGAGTGTTCCTTGCCGTCTTTCATCGTCCGGGCGTGCGGACAGGTTTCGATCGCCGCGCGGCAGCCATGCACGACCTCGTAACAGGTGGCGCCCCGGCACGCGTCCGGTTCGCGCCCGAGCTTCCGGGCCATGGCCCGGTTGACGCGCAATACCTGGTGGCGCTCGTCGAGAATCGCGATCAGATCCGGAACCGCATCGAACGTGCGTTCCCATTCCTGCCGGGCGTGCTCGATGGTGGCGGCGCGTTTCTCCAGTTCGACGTTCTGCCGATGGGCCGTTTCCCGCGCCTTGCCGCGCTCGATGGCGTAGCGGATGCTTCGCACCAGCGTATCGCCGTCGATCCGGTCCTTGACCAGATAGTCCTGGGCGTTTCGCGAGAGCGCCTGGAGTCCCATCGCGATGTCCTTTAATCCGGTCAGGACGATCACGGGCAGCGCGGGGGCGCCGGCGACGATCCGGTCGAGACCCGCCAGCCCGGTGCTGTCGGGAAGATTCAGGTCCAGCAGGACGGCGGCGAAATCGCCCGCCGGCAGAAGGTCCAGGGCCTCCCGGATCGTCTGAACGCCCACCACCTCAAACGGGACCGCCGGATCCTCGCCCAGATGTTCCTTCAACAGACGGAAATCGGCCGGGTTATCCTCGACCGCGAGTATGCGCATAACATCCATGGTCAACCTTGTTGCGGCGGCAGTTTCACGATGGTCAGCCAGAATTCCCGGATCGATTTCACGACCTTGGAAAACTGCTCCAGGTCGATGGGCTTCGTGATGTAACAATTCGCGTGCAGGTGATAGGCGGCGGCGATGTCTTTCTCCGCGGTCGAGATCGTGAGCACGACCACGGGGATGCTCTTGAGTTTCTCGTCCTGCTTGATCGCTTCCAGCACTTCATGCCCGCTTATGCGGGGCAGGTTCAGGTCCAGGAGGATCAGGTCGGGCCGGGGCGCCCCCGCATGGCGGCCTTCCCGGCGCAGAAACGCCAGGGCACCCTCCCCGTCGTTCACGACGTGCAGGTTGTTGTACAGTTTCTCCTCCTTCAGCGCCTCCTTCGTCAGGCGGACATCCGCGGGACTGTCCTCGATCAGCAATATCTCGATCGGGTGCACCAGTATTCCGTTGGTCATGGTTCGTTCCTCCTCGGTTCCCTTTTCACGCCGCCCGCGGGCGGGCGCTTCAGTTCCTATCCCGCTTGGCGGGCAGGATGAAATGAAAGGCCGTCCCGCTGCCGGGCGTCGATTCCACCCAGATCCGGCCTCCATGGTTTTCCACGATCCGCTTGCAGATGCTCAGCCCGACGCCGGTTCCCGTGTATTGCTCCCGGGGATGCAGGCGCTGGAAAATAACGAAAATCTTTTCGTGGTATTTCGGATCGATGCCGATGCCGTTGTCGCGCACGGAAAACCGCCACACGTCCGGGGGCAAGGGGTCGGAAACCATCCGGTCATGGTCTGGCGGGGAAATGACCGCGCCGTCCCGCGATGGGCTTTCCCCCGCCTCCCCCGCCTGGATCCTCCGCACGCTCACGTGAACCCGGGGCGGTTGCTCACCGCGGAATTTCAGGGCGTTCCCGATCAGGTTCTGGAACAACTGCGTCATGCTGGGTTCGTGCGCCTCGATCGTCGGCAGGGGATCGAAGGTCACGCTTCCGCCGGTGGACGCGATCGTGGCGGACAGGCTTTTCATCGCCTTGCGGACGACCTGGTTGCAATCCACGCCGGTCAGGTCGGCGTCCCGGTGCCCGGCGCGGGAATACGCCAGCAGGTCGGCGATCAACGCCTGCATCCGGCCCGCGGCTTCCACGATGAAGCCGATGAATTCGTCGGCATCCTGGTCCATCCGCCCCCGGTAGCGCTTCGCAAGCAACTGCGAGAAGCTGGACAACGTCCGCAAAGGCTCCTGCAGGTCGTGCGATGCCACGTAGGCGAATTGTTCCAGGTTCTCGTTCACCCGCCGGAGGTTCTCCTCGTACTGCCTGCGTTCCGTGATATCGTGAACCATGCCGATTGAGCGGACAATCCGGCCATCCGGGCTGCGTTGATGCTCGCATCGTTCGTGAACGAAACGGATCTCGCCCGTGTCCTTGCGGACGACCCGGTGGTCGATCTCGTAGCTGTCGCGCTGCTCCCGCAGGGAACCCGAATAGGCCGCATCCACGGCGGCCCGGTCGTCCGGGTGCACGCGTTCGAGGAAGGCCTCGTAGGTGGCCTCGAATTCCCGCGGCCGCAGGCCGAAGATCCGGTACACCTCGTCCGACCAGGTCAATTGGTTCTTCACCAGATCCAGGTCCCAGGCGCCGAGGTGCCCGATCGCCTGGGCGCGGTTGAGTTGTTGCTCGCTGGCCTTGATCGAGACCAGCAGGGAATCGCGCTCGACCACCAACCGGGCCAGTTTGATGTTGCCGTAACTCAGGCGGGACAGGATCTCCGTCAGCTGCGTCAGGAAGGCCATGCCGGCCTCCACCGTTTCCCGGCTCAGCCGCGGAACGGCCTCCACCGCCGTGAGGTAGGCCTTCTCGTCGAAACCGTACCGCAGGGCCTGGGCCCGGAACAAGTCGTAGTCCAGCGGCTCGTCCGCGAAAAAGAACTGGCCCGAAAAGACGTTGCCGACGTGCCGGCCACCCACGACGATGGGCGTGGCGATGTCCCACATGTTGTTTTTGCAACGGTAGAGCCGGAATTCGCCCGGCGGCACGCCGGCGGAAAGCCGCAGATCGCTCTCGACGCAGTTCCGGCACGTGTCCGGGTGCACCCGGTGGAAGCGCATGCAGATTTCCTGCCAACCGGCGCCGACCAGCACATTGCCCTTGAGGTCGAGAATGCTCATGGGGAAACGGGACAACTTGTAAAAATGGTCCATGAGCGCCTGGATGGCCGGAATGTCGAGAATATCACGCAGTTCCAGGACGTCCAGGTCCCCCTCGGGTGAGAGCACGCTGTCCAGTTTCCGCCGGACACGCGCCTCGTTCTCGGTCAGCGCCTCACTCGCTTGTTCGGCCTGCCGGCGGGCCTCGAGGGCGTCGTTCATCAGATTGAGCGCGACCCGGCGCGACTCGATCAGGTCGGCGTTGATGGCCTGCAGCTTCTCCGTCCGCTCCCTGACCAGTTGCTCCAGGCTCTCGCGATGCTTCCGGAGTTCCGCTGCGGCGCGTTTCTGCACGGTGATGTCGATGCCCATCTCCAGGACCATCATGGACCCGTCGTTGTCCTTAAACGGGAAATCGTAAATGTCGTAGTTGCAGTTGTCCGGCCCGGTCCATTCCCAGTGATGGGGTTGCCCGGTTTTCATGGCCTTGAAAGACTCGCAATTCTCGCACGGCTCGGTTCGCTGGAACAGGTAGTCGTAACAGCACCGGCCGCCGGATTTGCCGAACCGCTCCTCGAAGAAACGGTTGGCGAAGGGCACGCGGTAATCCCCGGAAAGCAGCACCACGTACACGGGAAGGGTGTCCAGCACGGCGTAGAGCCGCTGCCGCTCGGTCTCCACTCCCGTCCGCGCCTGTTCCAGTTCCGCCGTGCGTTCCTTCACGCGGTCTTCCAGGGTATCCCTCGCCGCGCGCGCGGCGACGGCTTCCTCCTCCGCCATGGCGCGCGCCGCACGCAGGCTCCGCCCGATCCAACCCAGGTAGAGGGTGGCGCCGAACAGGAGGGCCGAACGTACCGCCAGGGAGAGGTCCCACGCGATCCCGAGCCCCGGTCGCATGAAGAGGTGCTCCGCCAACAGGATGCCGGCCAGGGCCGCCAGCATACCCGGCCCGACACCGAACGCCACCGCCGCGATCATGATCGCGGGATAGATGGTCACGTAGGGGACATTCAGACCCATCACCGGAACCAGCGCCACGCGTGCCAGCACCGCGACGAGAAGGATCAGCATCGCCAGGCCGTACCGCGCCAATCGTTCATGGGTTGTTTTCATGGCATGGGTCATCCGCAAAGGTCTATAGCCGATGGAAAGCGGGGTGGCCGTCACGACAGGTTCGCCCGCGTTAAAGGCCGCCACAGCATTGCCACGCTTGACCTTTAACAAAACGTTCGGCGGCAGCCAAGCGTAAACCGCGGCCAAAAGCAGGCCGGGGACGCCCCCGCTCCGTCAGGTAAGTGGAACTCCGGGATTTCGCAATCCGGACTAAGGGTTTCCCCGGTTCCCCTCCGGGTGCGTTTCCCCGTAGAGTCGTGGGAAATTAACGCATGCGCCCGCGGTTGAGGCAGCCCGCGTCCAGGGACTCCCGGTTGTATGACGGATGGCGGATAACCTCGAAGCCACAGGCCGTGGATTGCCTTGATCCGGTCGGTTCCGTATCGTAGGTTGTCGACACACATTGGTCGGACGTGGCTTTCGGGTTCAGGCGTTTAAGGAAGGCGGTTGGCAAATGAATGTACGGTTATTGCTGGCGGATGACCACGAGATGATGCGCGAGGGGCTCAAGGCGCTCATCGGAAAAGAGTCGGGAATGGAGATCGTCGGCGAGGCCAAGAACGGCCAGGAAACCCTTTCGCTCGCGAAAAAAGTCGGCGCGCACATCGTCGTCATGGACGTGGCCATGCCCGACCTGAACGGGATCGAGGCAACACGTAAGCTTATCAAGTTGAATCCGAACATCAAGGTCGTGGCGCTGTCCGGCCACGCGAACCGGGAATTTGTCCGGGAAATGCTGAAGGCCGGCGCCTCGGCGTATGTCTTGAAATCCAGGGCCTACGAGGAATTCGTACGCGCGATCCGGGAGGTGATGGATGGAAAGAAATACCTCAGCCCCGAAATTGCGCGCGGCGTCGTGGACGAGTATGTCGAGATCTCCACGAATGTCGGCCCGAATCC
>MHBQ01000029.1 GCA_001803315.1 Lentisphaerae bacterium RIFOXYC12_FULL_60_16 | reverse complement strand
AGAGAGTGACCACTCTCATAACGGCCAAAGGATGCCAACACCATCCTGTAGGTCAGTCATTCAGGGATGCGCCCCCTCAATCCTCCAATCATCCTCCCTCCTTGCGGACAGCCGGGGAATGCGCTATAGCTTTGTACTATGATTATGGTGTAGAACCTTTCGTGACCACCCCCACCGGTGGGGTGATGATGGAGCGCACCATATGTCGTAAATATTGTCATAAACCGAACGGCAGAATGAAGTAATGCAGTATTAATGTTACATGTTACGATGTGACCCTGATGCCCTTTGACCCTGATGCCCTTCGGATGCCCTCGGGAGATAACGATAACGGACTTCCGCCAATGACAACAGGAGCGTAGATGAGCGAATATGAAGTATATTGTTCTCATGGAAGCATCCGTGTGCTGAAAGCAGGAAAGCCGATCCACATGCTGAAGCTGCTGGAACTTGCAGAGCCGGCTTTTTCCTGCGGCGACGATTCAGACGGATCACGGAACTTGGCGTATGCAATACTTTCTGATTTTGCAGGAGACTTGTACGCGCAATCTTGGTGTGAAGACTTTATGTTTCAATTTGTTACACATGAAAGAAGGCTGACTTGGTCAATTACAACGATGCAAATCGACAAATACATTGCACTTCTATCTCAAGCTAAACTTCTAGCCCAGAAACCCATAAACAAGCTTGAGACAATATGAAATATTGCCAACAAATAAGCACCGCTCGCCTCATGAGGAAAACATGCAGACACAGCAGGCGACATACAACTTTGACCTGAAGGATGCGGCATTGGCCTATGCAGTGGCCGCTGAACGCATTCTGAACGATAACATCGCTTTTGTTGAGGCAAATGAGGCTTTCAAGCCAATCATTGTCAGTCACCTTTTCCAGTCGATCGAGGCATCACTCAAACACACAGGAATTGCCTCCGAGCTATTCACCTCAGGAGAAGCACGTAGCCCAAACACTAGATCGGGACACGGGGTCAAAGAGTTGGCGATGTTGGCAACCGATCGACTTGGATCAAAGGATGTGCGGGTATTGATCATGGCCTTAACTTGCCAGACGCAGGACCATCATTCTCAGGACATCTTGAACAAAATGATCATGTCCAGTGCCTTTGAACGTACCCGAGATGCATATGCGAAACGCCGTCTTGGATACGCAGAAGTTCGTGATGGTGATTTCTGCATCATCACACCCATTACGTCATGGATAGCATCAGTCAAGAATGTCGCACATAACCTTGACTACGCTGTGAAGGTGATCCGTCAATGGAAAGCTTCCCCTTCTCAATCCACCCACTTTGCCGTTTGGTTCCGAGCCTTGAAGGCATGATTCGGAGGCGAATAAATGCGCGTTGTATCGACAGGGAAAGACAATGCGAGATAAGTGGTATGCCGACAATCGCGATCTTGTCAAATGGTCGATTCTTCTTCACTTAGCCAAAGACCCTTCGGCTACACAGATACTCCAAATCGCGTACTACCGCCCGGATTTCTTGGGGCACACTTGTCCGAATACAGAATCGCGAGATTCTCGTCACGGAGATGCACGGCATCGAGAACGGTTGCAAGTGCGACCTTATGGTTGTAGGTCCAAAGGTGCCCATGCGCTTCAATCTGGAAGGACGTGGAGGACATGGTAAAAAAGCAGACTGGCTGTCCTATCTTCGACAACGCCGTTGATTCGCTAGAACACGGTCTACGACTGTATCAGGACGGTAATTACCCCAACGCTCACAAACACGCCATCCTCGCTGTGTATCAGGCAGTTGAACTTTTCCTTAAGGATGCACTGTACCGCATCAATCCGGTCCTCATCTATGCTGATATCGACAAACAGGTGAGGGATGACTCCCGTACCGTAGGGTTCAAGGATGCTGTCGTCCGCCTGGAGAATCTCAATGTGCATATTGCCACGGAATCGAAGCAGAGCATTGAGCGACTTCAGAAGCGACGGAATGTGATTGAGCATCTCGAATACAAGCCTTCCGATAATGATCGCTCACGCATGGCGGATGCCATCAAAGTTCTGTATGACTTCGTGCCCCAATATCTGAAGGACGGAGAATTGGCCGACTACATTGATGATGATCTCTGGCGTGAGTTGCAGGTATTCATCTTGGACTATGAGAAACTCGTGGCTGAAGCGCAAACGCAAGTCGATGAGCTGACAACAGTGCCCCCCGGAGATTACGGGCCAGAGGTCGTCGAATGCCCACAATGTGGTAACGCGACCCTTGTGATTGGGGGGCGAAACAGTGGGGATTATTGCTTTTTCTGCCGCCGCACGCTCCCAATGGCTCAATGTTGTGATTGCTCGGAATACTACCCGGCGGAGATGCTGAAGGAAGTGTCTCGGTGTCCCGATTGTATGTGGGCACAGGGGGAAAAGGGTTGAAAGGGAAAAGCAAGGTCGGAATATGAAAGCAAAGGTCTACATCGAAACAAGCGTAATCAGCTACCTGTGCGCCCGTCCGTCACGCGACTTAATCGTGGCGGCGAACCAGGAAGTCACGCGGGAGTGGTGGGAGAGGGAACGCGGCCGCTACGATTGCTATGTATCGGCGCTTGTCATCGAGGAGGCTTCATCCGGAGACACGAAGGCAGCGACAATACGACGCACCGTCATCGCCGAACTGCGAGAGGTGGCCGTGGACACGGCTTCCCGTGAAGTCGCCCGTGAACTGTTGGCCCGGACCGGCTTTCCGCCGCGCGTTACGGACGATTTGGCGCACATCGCCACCGCCGCCATTTACGGGATGGACTATTTGCTGACGTGGAACTGCGCCCATATCGCGAACCCGCATTGGCAGCCCAAGGTGGTGGCGGCGCTGCGGGACTTGGGCTATGAATGCCCCGTGATCTGTACGCCACAGGCTTTGTTGGAAGGAGAAGTACGATGAAGAAAGACTCGATTATACGGGATATCCACGTCTTCCGCGAGGAACATGCCCGCAAGTTTAACTACGATCTCGATGCCATGTTCGCGGACCTCCGCCGCAAGCAGGCCCGACGGAAGAACGTGGCCGATTTGAAACCTGTCAAACCGGCCTTGTCCTGTGTTGCGGAGCCGCATGCGGCCTATGGAACCGATTGCACGAAGAAGGTGAAGAAGACGGCCCGATGAGTAACAAGGTTAATATTTAATGATTACGATAGGGCGGCTCGTTCGCAACCAGATCATTGAGTGCCTGGTAAAGAGCCGACATCACAAGAATTATCGTTGCAGAGCGGGGCGGCTGACAAAAGGGCGCTATGCGTGATCGGTTAAAACGAGCCATAAAGCCATTTGCCTGCCTTGTTGCCGTGGTGCTGGCGGTATACGTGGTCGCTGAACAGGCCATGTTGCGGCGAATACGTTCGGAGCTAAACAATATCCATCCCAATGGATACGCTATCCTTGGTCTCCGAACAGGCGGTGAGGTAGCGGAAATCCCCAATCTATGGCGCATGTTGTCACTGGCTTACACGTACCGTTACTCTGGGCGGTATCTCCCCGAGGGTAGTGGAGGGTTCACCGGCAAGAAAAACTACCTGCTCATGATGGTCAGCGATAACCAGGCAATCTATCTGCACACGTGGTCGTTCCGAATGTTTGGCCTTGATCCCGATTACAGCCGGCCTGGGCGTAACGATATCATTGCAAACCTGCCGGACGATTCACGTTGGTTGTATCAATTCAACGCGGCAAAACGTTTTCGGCGTAAAGGACTCTGGTTTTGCGGCTTGCACGTCAACCATTCGGACTTGAAATATTACTGGCGGCCAATGTCTGAAGAGGCAAATGTGAGATTTGCGCGGGACGACGGCCCAAATTAGCCGGGCCAACCTACCTGAGGGGTCAGTTTATGCTGAGGCGGTACTTGAAAAGCCAGGACTCAACCGCCGTTATGGTAGCTTTATGGATGGGCTTATTTCTGGTGCCCCTGAGTTGATTACGACGCCAGCTACCATCCGGGCATCTTGAGATTGAAAGCGTCGCGCGTTCCGGAGCCAACACCCGATATATGTAAACATTGCCCGCTTGAACCATTGATATAAAGCAGCCCACACAATTCTTTTGCTCGATTCCTTCAGTGGTTAGATCAACCGGCCTGCACAGGGGTATGATGTCTGGGGTTCCTGGAATGGGTGGTGGCGGGAAAGGGGTTTCATCGGTGGCTATTGGTTTCAATCGCCTCAACCGGCGGGCCGGAACACCACGTCGGTGTTGTTCCGCAATATACTCCGCCCTGCGCTGTTGCTGGAGTTGTTCTTCTTCCAGTCTACGCTGTTGACGGGCTTGATACTCAACATCCAGGTCATTAAGGAACCGATCAATCTGGTCGAGACTATCAAAAGGCTGAATTGGGTGGGTCATTGCCAGCATGGTATAAAGCCGTAAGGCTTCGATGAGCCGATCTGACGGCAATTCTGCCATCGGCTCATCGGTAGATTCCGCAAGCCTCGTCATCAGCTTGGGCGATACCAGGAGCCGGAGGCGGTTATTGACCAGAAGGCCGAACATGGTGCGATTGATGCAGGGGAGATGTGCCAGCCGACGGCTGAGCGATGGGTCGGTACTCAACGCTATCCGCAGGCTGCGTAGCGACATGGGGTCGACGGCTTCCGGCTGGATCTTGCGCATGGTCCGGACCATGGATTCGGTGTCGGGAAACCCCAGCCATTTCAGGATGGCCCGTTGTTTGCGGTTGCTGTACCAGACCGCTTGTTCCGCCGCAATGCCGGGATTAACGTTTCTAAAAATGTCATTGTTGGCCAGGCAATAGGCGAGAATCGGATTCGATCGGGCCAGATCGATGGCAGGCGGGTGGCTGGCCATCAGGGTGAGCAATGCCCATTGGTGACTGGCGAAGGGGTCCACCAGCGTGACAAGGTCAGCGGGCACTTCAGCCCGGAAGGCGTCAAACGCCTGTTGCTTGGGATCCGGTTGTGCCGTGGCAGGAGGCGGTGATTCAGGCGGACGAAACAGGCGGATTTCTGGATGAAATGCCGCCCAGGGCCGGAACGGTAATTGTTCTTCGGCCAGGGGTGTTGGCTTCCAGCGAATCCGCATGTGCGAAAGAAGTGTCTGGATATGCAGCGCGCCGTCCTGCCAGGCAAATTGCGGGGCATCAAGCGACAGCGGCTGAATCTGGTCGGCGGGTTCAGGCATCAACAGGTTCCTTTTATGGACGGTCCCGGATCAATGACGAGGTAGGCATCATTGTGATTTCCCTGACGTTTGCCAAGCCGGTTGATTGGGAATACTGACCTCTGAAAACTGAACACTTCTCCATCCCCTTGGCGTTTATCCGCGTCCATCGGCGGTTCCATTTCCCCTCCGCTCCGCTCAACCCATTTTCCATGCTTGTCACCCATCAGCGCCGAATTGTAACCGCCGATAAACGCCGATGAACGCAGACATTCGAGGAATCCGGGGACAGACAAGGCGATTCCGATAACCGGATGGTATTGCCCGATTGATTCAGCCGTTTTGGCGCCAGACTTTGGACCATTGCAATGATCGCAATTATCTGCAATGTATTATTTCTATACCGGTCGGGGCGGGTTGGGCCAATCGGCAGGTTGTGTCAAGGCCGGGTCATTTGAAGCGGGAAGGCAGGACGGGCATCGCATGAGTGATGTGCTTTTGAACGAGCGGCAGCGATGGTTCCTTGCTCAACTCGCCACCGGTGCAAATCCGAGGGCAAGCAACATAGTTCAGCAGTTCCGCGTGGCTGTGCCAACAGCTAAACGTGATATCTCTGCCATGAAACAACACGGTCTGATCCACTTCCAAGGCGGCACAAAGACAGGGACGTACGCCCTGTCGGATTCGCAACCGGGTTCAGCACACGCGTTGGATGATCCTGCAAATGATCCTGCAAATGACAGGATCAATGATGGAACAGGCGATCATGATGAATGAACTGTTCTCCAGATTGACCAGCGAACAGACGCTTGAGGTGCTGGCGCGACTGAGCAGCGCGGACGACGAGAGCGGTGGACGATTCCGGAACTTCCTGCTCGTTATCCGTTCTCGCGTGCCTCGCCGTAGCCCGTAGGGCGAAGGCGGGTCAACCGCCTCCATCGCCAGAGGAAAGCGGCGTCGAGCCGCCGCACTCCAAGTAGTGCCTGGTTCCGGCGCCAGCGCCCCCCGTGCACTCCCTGAACTTCTGTATTCTGTTTGCTGAACTTCTGATATAGTCGGGCGCCAATTTACAGGATCCGGTGTGCGCTTATGAATGCATTAATGGCTTTCCCAACATCCTTCGGGATGGTGATCTCCGGTGATGCGATCGTCGCGTTGTCGGCGGTACGCCGCGATGCGGCGGGAACCACCGGGTTCTTCCGGTTCGTCGAAACGGGGACACCGGTCCCCCCCGCCATTCTGAAGGCCGAGGGTATTCCTGCTTCGGCGATGAAGACTGCACTCCCGATCGAAACCGTACGGGAGGATTTGCTCGCGTTCCTGCCGCCGGAGTGTGTGCTGCTCGTACACGATTCCGCACCGGTGCGGAACGTGTTGCATCACCTGCTGTCCGGCGCATCGAAGCACACGCTGCTTGATACCCGCGAACTGGCAGGCATCCTGTTCCCGTCAACCGGCAACCACGACTTGCGGAGCCTGGCAGACGTGCTGGGCCTGCAACCGGACCCGGATGTGCCGGACCCCGGTTTCCGCTTCGCACAGGACAGTCTCCTGATCCTGTCGCTGTGGGACCGGCTCGCCGGGGAAGCGGCCTCGCTCCCGAAATCCCTGGTCCGTGAACTGTACGCGCTGTTCGCCCCGCTTCGAAGCCATCCGCTGCGCACGTTCTTCAAGACCTGTTCCGACGCACCAAGGCGGGCCGACGCGTATCCGGAGGCTGCCGGCGGGTTGCGCGGCCTGTTCAGTGCGGAAGTCGTGCCGCGGATTGAAAAGCAGAATCCTGATGGCCGGGAATGGGTCCCGGTGGATGTGGCAAACGTGGAGAAACTCCTGGGCGCTGGCGGGATCCTTGCCTCGAACATCCCCGACTATGAATTCCGTCAGGAACAAGTGGATATGGCCATCCGGGTGACCGAGGCGCTCAATGCATCGAAGCACCTTGTTGTGGAGGCGGGGACCGGTACCGGCAAGAGCCTGGCCTACCTGGTGCCGGCCATCCTCTGGGCCGTGGCCAACGATATGCCGGTGGTGGTAAGCACGAACACCAAGAACCTGCAATCCCAGCTGCTGGGCAAGGACCTGCCGCTGTTGACCGGCCTGGTGGGCAGGGGATTGAAGGCGGCGGTGATCAAGGGGCGGCGAAACTATCTGTGCGTGCGCAAACTCCTGTTCGCCCTCGAACACGCAGGGCTCGACCTGTCGCCGGAGGAACGACTGGCACTCGCCGGCGTACTGGTGTGGTCGATCCGGTCGGCATCCGGGGACCTGTCGGAATGTTCGGCCGCTGCGGGACCGGCGGATCCCGCGCTGCATGAGATGATCACCGCGGATGCGAGCGAATGCCGGGGCGGCCGGTGCGACCACCGGTCCCGCTGTTTCCTGTTCCGGGCGCGCCGCCATGCCTTGTCGGCCCATATTGTCATCGCGAACCATGCCGTGGTGTTTACGGAAATGGCCGACGGCGATTCGAGCATGGTCCTGCCGCCGTACCGGCACGCCATCCTGGACGAAGCGCACAACCTGGAAGACGCCGCCACCCGCGGCCTTTCGATGGAGCTTTCGCGATACGGTATTCATTTTCTGCTCGGCCGGTTATGGAGACCGGGACGCCGCCATCACGATGGCGGGATTCTTCCGGCACTGACCGACCACCTGGGGCGATACCGGTCCATCTCACCCGAGGTGGTCGGGCGGATGGAGCAGGATGCCGTTAAAGTCATGGACGCCATGGCCGCCCTTGACCCGGTGATTGACACGCTTTTTTCCGAACTGTCCGCGCTCCTCGAGGGGGCACGCGGCAGGGAATCACTTCGATACAGCGCCGAACGGCGGATCGAGTCGGACTGGGCGCTGGTGCTGGGCGCCCGGGAAAACCTGGGCCGTGCGCTGGGGGGACTCTCCCTCCTGCTGTCGGCAATCATTGAAACGCTGGGGCATGAGTCGCTTGAGGCGATGCCCGACCGGGAGAATTTCGCGAAGGAAATCAACGGGGTCCTGGTGCGCGTGAAGCAGTTTTCGGCCGAGGCGGCATTCGTGGTGGCGGGGGCATCGCCGGACCATGTGTTCTGGGTCGAACGGACCAAGGGCCGGCAGGGCGGCGCCCGGGCCTGGGCGGCGCCCATCAGCGTAGGCGCGATGCTGGCCGAACAGCTGTACGCGCAGAAAGCGTCGATCATCTTCACGTCCGCCACCTTGACCGTCAACGGCTCGCTGGACTTCGTCAAGAAGCGGCTCGGGTTGAACGTGCTGGAGCCCGGCCGGATCCTGGAGATGACCGTGGGGAGCCCGTTTGACTATGCCCGTCAATGCACGTTCATGGTGCCGTTGTTCCTGCCGGAGCCGGGGGAATCCGGCGGCAACTATGCCGAGGCGCTGGGGCTGCTGCTGGCGGAGGTGTTCCGCCGTACGCATGGCCGGGCGCTGACCCTGTTCACCAGTTATGACATGCTCCAGGGCTGTGCGCGGACACTCCGGGCGCAGATGGGCGCCGACAGCGGACAACTGCTGGTGCATGGCGAATCGGGATCCCGCGAACACATCACGCAGACGTTCAAGCAGCAAACGGAATCCGTGTTGTTCGGCACGCACTCGTTCTGGGAAGGGGTGGACGTGCCGGGCGAGAGCCTGACCTGCCTGGTGCTCGCGCGGCTGCCATTTCCGGTGTTCACGGATCCGATCGTGGAGGCCCGGTGTGAGCGGCTGGAATCGGAGGGGACCAGCGCCTTTGCGGGCTATTCGATCCCGGCTGCCGTGATCCGGTTCCGGCAGGGGTTTGGACGTTTGATCCGGCACCGGAACGACCGGGGCATCGTCATCGTGGCCGACCGGCGCGTGGCGCAGAAATCGTACGGGCAATGGTTCCGCCGGAGTGTTCCCGCCCCCATGCAGAGCTATGCCGAACGCGGCGCCTTTCTTGATGCCGTGGATCAATTCGTCCGGCAGATGTCCGACGAGCGGGACGCAGAAGGTAGAACGTGACCGGTTGAACGTGGAATGTGTTCAGACGGGAGAACGTGGGAAATTTCAGCGGTGGAGCGGAGCCGCTGTCGGACCCTTGGTATCGGCGCGAAGGGTCATCGTGATGAGGGCGCCGGCGGCGGCTACCGCGGCGGCCAGGAGGAAGGCCGGGATGAAGGTGCCATAGTGGTCGGCAAGGGCACCGGCAACAGCCGGACCCAGTGCCTGGCCAAGACCGAAAAACAAGGTCACGAATCCCAGCGCCGCCGGCGTGAGTTGCGGACCAACCTGATCGCCACAGGCTGCCGCCATGATGGCGGGTATGCTCCAGGCGCATAAACCGAATACGACCGCCGAAAGGGTCAGGGCAACCGGATGCCGGCCCGCGGCAAACAGGATATAGGCCAGGACCTGCAACAGGTACAGGGCCATGAGCGTCCGGCGCCGGCCCAGCCGGTCGGAAACCGCACCCCAGACAATCCCGCACAGCAGGCCGCAGGCGCCCATGATGGTGAAGAGTTTCCCTGCCTCCAGGTTTGAATAGCCGCATTCGCCCACCAGACGGCGGATGAAGAAGGTCATGTAAATGATGTAGGAGAACCCGAACGCCACGTAGACAAGTCCAAGATGCCAGACGGCGGGGGATCGGTAGACCTGGGTCCAGGAGGCGCGCGGCGCCGGCACGGCGGACGCCGCGGCATCCGCACCCAACGGCAACAGTCCCCGTTCAGCGGGCCGGTTCCGGAGCCCGGCCAGGCTGGCCGCGGCAATCACCGCCGTGAGGGCGGCAAACCCGTACCAGGCAATCCGCCACCCGTCCACCGGGATGTTCGCCAGCAGGGGTGGAACGCTGAAGCCCACGGCCATGAGGGCAAACGAGGATCCGGTAACGGCGATTCCCGACAGGAGCCCGCGGCGTGATGCCGCCGCCCAGGAGGCAACCAGGCCCATGACCGGCACATTGCTGGCGCCGGACCCGATCCCGGTCACGGCTCTCCAGAGCGCGGCTTCTGCATAATGGTCCGAAAGGCCGGTCATCAGCATGCCGGCAGCCACCAGGAAAAGTCCGCCCGCGATGACGATGCGCGGGCCGAACCGCGAGGCAAGCGCCCCGCCGACAAATGACATGGCGAGATAGCCGGCAAGGTTGGCGGTGGCCAGCAGTCCGGCCTGCGTGTTATCCAGGCCCAGGGACTGTTGCATGGCCGGCAGAACCGAGGCATAGCCGAACCGGGCCAGCCCGAGGGACGCAAACACCACCAGCAACGCAAGGCCCGCCACGATCCACGCATAATGGATTCCGGGTCGGTTCGTTTCCATGGGTGTCATGCATCCTTTCCGGGCTGTCATTCCGACGTCTGAAACAGGGGGACCGGTACCTGCATGTTCGCCAGTTCGTAGTACAGCCCCCGGTTGGCCAGCAGTTCGTCATGCGTGCCGGATTCCACCAGCCGGCCGCGGTCCATGACCACGATCCGGTCCGCATGCCGGACGGTTGAGAGCCGGTGCGCAATAATCAGCGTCGTGCGGTTGTGCATGAGTTTTTCAAGTTCCTTCTGGATCTGCTGTTCGGCCACGGTATCGAGGGCGGAGGTGGCTTCATCGAGGATCAGGAGGGAGGGGTTCTTGAGGAACACGCGGGCGATCGAGATCCGCTGCCGCTGGCCGCCGGAAAGGTTGACGCCGCCTTCGCCGAGTTCCGTGTGGACCCCCTCCGGCAATTGCGCAATGAAGGATTCCAGCGCCGCGAACCGGATGGCCGCCGTGACCTCGTCCTCGGTGGCGTCCGGTTTGGCAAACCGAAGGTTCTCGAGGATGGTTCCACTGAAGAGGATGGAATCCTGCATCACGATCCCGGTGTTCCGCCGGATGGAGGCCAGCGTGATTTCGCGGACATCCTGCCCGTCGATCGACACGGTCCCGTCATCCACGTCGTAGAACCGCAGCAGTAATTGCGTGATGGTGGTTTTCCCGGAACCTGACGGGCCGACCAGTGCCACCACCTGGCCGGGTTCGATCTCCAGATTGAAATCGTCGATGGTCCTGGCCGGGGGCACCGCCGGCGGCGTATCCGACATCGGAGGATAGGTGAACGTGACATGCCGGAAACTGATCCGGCCTTCGCCGCGGGGCAGGTCCTGTGCGCCCGGCCTGTCCGCCACGGTCGGGAATGAATTGAACACTTCGTTGATCCGTGTGATCGAGCCAAGCGCCTGGGCCCACTGGGTCATGGCGTTCATCAGGTTGGAGAGGGGATGGCTGACCATCGGGGCAAAGAGGATGACGGCGACAATGTCGCCCGCCGTAATGATGCCGGCGCTGGCCAGGAACGTCCCGAAGATGGCGATGAGCGCATTCTGGAAAATATCCGGTGCGCTGATCAACACATGACGATAGGTGCTGAACCGGAGAAGTCGGTCGCTCAAGGTCAGGTGTGCGCGGTTCAGGGCCTCGAACCGCCGGGCCACATCATGTTCCTTGCCGAAGGCGCGGATCAGGGTATGCCCGTCGAGTTTCTCCGTGGCCTCCGCGGAGATTTCCCCGAGCTTGTTCGCGATGGCCCGGGAATGTTTCCGGATGGGGCCCATCATGCGGCGGACGAAATACAGCTGGACGAGGGCCCAGGCCAGGACAAACAGCGACAGTTGCCAGCTGGTCCAGAACATCATGCCGAGCACCGGGACCAGGGTCATGATATCCCAGATCAGGCGGCCCATGAGGGACATGACCGTGGTGGCCCCGTTCTGGATGTCCGACACGATCCGCGAGGTGAGGTCACCGGTTTTGTTCCGGGCGTAGAAATGGGCACACAGTCCCTGCAGGTGACGCCACAACCGCACGCGCAGGGCGAAAAAGACGCGCATGGACACCCGGCCCATGGTGATGATGCGCACGGCGGCGAGCGGTTCGAAGACGACCAGGAACCCCGCGATGCCCAGCAGGACCCGCACCAGGTTCTGTTCCATCCAGGCGAAGTTGCCGGTGGCGGCCTGGTCCACCACAAACCCGACCAGCTTGGGGATCGGCGTCAGCAGGGAGGACTCGACGGCGGTCATCAGCAGGCCGGCCAGTAGGAGCTTGCGCTGCGGGCGCAGGGCATCCAGGTAGAACGAGAGGGCTTCCCGGTTGGTCATGGATGAAGGATCCGTGCGTGCATCCCGTAAACCTGCCGGAAACCATCCCCTTATGGCAAGCAGGAAGGCGGGGGGTGGGGGAAGTGTGGGGATGGGAGATGTTCAGTTTTCTGTTGGTAATTCCGGTGGAGGGGCGAGCTCCCGCGAGCCCGTCTGGTCCGGGGTGGTTGGAGTTTGACAGGGAGCATCAGGGACAGACACCGGGAGTACGAACGAACGGCTCGGCAGGGACCCTGCTTTGCCGAGGCTACGCAGGGACGCCTCGTCCAGGAATAGAGGGCGGAGCGCCCGCCCTGAGCGAAGTCGAATGGCGGTCGCCGCCGGTTGGTCCGGTTGCTTACCGGCCAATTACACTGCGGTATCTCCGGATAAAAACATCCTGAAACTTTGTATTGCAAAGTACTCTGCGTATTGATATCTTGTTTTCAGAAAGCGACGGGGAACCATGATTGCCAACCATATTCATGATGCGTTGTCGCAGGTGCGGAAGTTGCAGGAGGTGATCCTGGAACGGCGCTCTTTCCGTGGATATTCGGGTACCGCCCGGGCCATGGGGGGACTGGTGGCCCTGGCCGGCGCCTGCGTGCTTTCATCATCCCGGATGCCGTCCTCGGAATGGGCACACCTGGCCGGGTGGAGTGTGGTGCTGGTGATCGCCCTGTTGGCCAATTACGGAGCGCTGGCCTACTGGTTCCTGTTTGATCCGGAAGCCCGGCGGGAATTTCTCCGGCTTATGCCTGCGGTGGATGCCATTCCGCCGCTGGCCGTCGCCGCCGTGATGAGCCTGGCGTTGGTGATGCACGGGCGATTTGATCTGCTGTTTGGAACCTGGATGTGCCTGTATGGGCTGGTTCATGTGCCGTACCGCCTTTCCCTTCCACGTGCCAATTACGGGGTGGGACTCTTCTACATGGTTTGCGGCGCCATCTGCCTGTTGACTCCGTTCGGACGTTTCACCAATCCATGGCCGATGGGTGTTGTGTTTTTTATCGGAGAGGCGAGTGGAGGATTGCTGTTGCAACGGCATCGGAACCGAAGCGGGGAGTAAAATACCATGACGAAAAATACCGATACACCGCATGAATTGCTGGAGAAGCTGTTCCATGAGCCGAACCGCCTGGCCATCCTGTCCGCCCTGTGCGCGGCGGACAAGGGCATGACCTTCAATGAGCTCCGGGATGGATGCAACCTGACGGATGGAAACCTCAACCGGCATCTGGCCGTCTTGCGTGACGCGGACGTGGTGCGTATCGACAAGACTTTCGTGGATGACAAACCCCGGACCACCGTATCCATCACGCGAAAAGGGCTGGACCGTTTTCAGGAATACCTGGCGGCCCTTCAAACCGTTTTGCAGGCAGCCCAAAAGGCGATCCCGGTCGAGAAGAAGGCCATGGTTCCATCCGGCGTGCTGCGCGCAGTCACGCGATGACCGCGTGTTCTGGCGATATGCTTTGTAATGCAAAGCGCTTTGTAATGATCTGAGAAAAAGGAGGAAATCATGAATCAATCAAGTGATGCCGGGATGATGTGTCAGGATGTCGGAAAGCCAGAGGCCCGGTTGCCACCGGATCTTCCGCAAGATGCTGAAACCATGTTGAAGGACGGCGGTTTACTGGCGGTTGCCGATGCCTTGTTGAAATGTCCGCATACCCTATTACAAGCAGTGCTGCGGGGTAACCGGCGGGTAGGGATTTACCTGTTGCTCCTCATGCTTGGCTGTTCCGCAGCGTATGGCCTGACCATGGGTTCATTTTCGGGCGGCATGCAGTTGTGGGCGGTACCGGTGAAGTCGATGGGCATGGTCCTGTTCAGCGCCTTGTTGTGCCTGCCGAGCCTCTACATTCTGGCGGCCTGGGGCGGCAGTGATCGGACCTTGTCCCAGATGACCGGCATATTATTACAGTCGCTGGGGCTTGCGGGTCTGTTGCTGGTCGGCTTTGCGCCGATTGCCTGGATATTTTCCCAGTCCACGGCCAGCATCGGGTTTATGGGCATGTTGCACCTGATATTCTGGGGTGTTTCCCTGGTGGTTGGGTTTCGTTTGATTTTCCAATCATTCGATGATCAGCCGACCGGCCGGCCGGTCGGCATATTGAAGTTCTGGTGTGTGGTGTTTGTTGCCGTCCTGTTGCAGATGTCCACGGTGTTACGGCCGGTTATTGGACCGGCGGAGCATGTCATGGAATACGGCAAGAAGTCATTTATTACCCACCTGTTTGAAAACCTGGACCAGACCCCGGCTCGACGGAGATGAGTATGCGCCGCTGGATGACAACGGTTTGTGCCATATGCCGCATGGATCAGCGGATGGCATCGACGCTGGTTGCTGCCGACGGGCGAAGCATCGGGCGTGTCCTTGTGGTGGTTGTGACGGGTGGCATGTTCTATGGATTCGTCTTCGGAATCTGGCGATCGCCGTTGCAGGCCTTGTATTCAGCCGGCAAAATGCCGCTCTTGTTCCTCAGCGTGGTTGGTGCGAGCGCCGGGATCAACACCATCCTGGCGCGTGTGGCCGGATGTGATCTGCGTCTTGCCCAGGTCTTTCTCTGCATGGTAACGGCCTTTGCGATAACGGCGGCCGTGGCGGCAAGCCTGGCGCCGGTGGCGGCCCTGTTCGTTGCCTGTATGCCGGGACCCCGGAGTGATCCGGGGCTGGCGGAACAGGCCTATTACCGGCTGTTGCTGCTCCATGTCGGAGTGATAGCGTTTGCCGGATTGCTGGGGAACTGGCGGGCATTGCGTTTGCTGGAAATAATGGCGGGACAGAAGCATCGCGCGAGGCGGGTGGGGTTGGCCTGGCTGGCAACGGCGGGGTTTGTTGGGTGCCAGTTGTCGTGGCTGTTCAGTCCGTTTCTTTGCAAGCCAACCCAGGAACCGCACCTGCTGCCGAAGGAATATTTCCAGGAGAATTTCTATGAGCGGGTCTGGCATAGTGCGGTGAAAGTGGCGGCAAGGTGATCGGCGGAAAGGATGGTGGGTCATGAGAAAACTCACATTGGTATTACTGGTCGGGCTGCCGGTGGTGGGGTTGTGGGCAATGGGGCATTTGCAACCCGGCGAGATTGCTGCGTACCTGGAATTTCCTCCTTTGACACGGCATGTGCCACACGCGCCGTTCTCGTGGCCGGTCTTCCTGGGGATGGCGCTGCTGATCGCAGTGGTGGTGTTACCGTTTGTGGTTGCCATGATGCGCGGGTCCCGCAAGCCGGTGCCGGAACCGGTTGCCGGCGGTGGGGGCCGGTTCCCTGGATGGGGGTGGTGTGGAGTTGCCTTCCTGGCGGCGGCCTGGGTGCTGGCCTGGACACGGTTCCCCGTGTTTGCGGGATTGCAGGCGTTTACCTTCACTCCGTTGTGGATCGGGTATATCGTCATCATCAACGCGCTTGCCTGGCAGCGGAGCGGGCGTTGCATGCTGGTGGACCGGCCGGGTTACCTGTTCAAGCTCGCGTTGTTGCCGGGTTACCTGTTCAAGCTCGCGTTGTTG
>MHBQ01000028.1:8922-9766 GCA_001803315.1 Lentisphaerae bacterium RIFOXYC12_FULL_60_16 | reverse complement strand
CGGAAACTCCCGGTCGAACTGGTTGGATTCCACCTCCTGTATGCCGCCACCCCCCTGCTGGCCGCCGGCCTGGCCCGCGGTGTGTCCCGCCTCGATCCCGTCGTCGCCAGGCGCGGCCTGCGGGCTGTCACCGCTGCGGGATTCATGGCGGTTTTCCTGCTGGCCGGGTTCCTGGACTGGAGATACCGCGACACCAACCGCCTGATGGTGGCGGATCGCCTCGTCGAGGCCGGCCAATGGGATGCCGCACTGGCGCAATTGTCCAGCCTGCCGGGAAGCGGGGATCTACGGCGACACCTGACCCTCCGCTCCCTGGGTCATGCCGGCAGGTTGTTGCACGATCTGTTCCGGCATCCCCAGCAAACGGGTCCGGACATCATCCTCCTGTCCAATCCGGAAATGGACATCCTGCTGCGGATCGCCCGCAAACGAAGCGATGCCTATTATGATCTTGGCCTTGTAAACGAATCGGAACGCTGGACACATGAAGCATTCTCCGACCAGGGTGAAATCGATTGCCTGCTCAACCGGCTGGCCACAATCAACGTGATCAAGGGACGACCCGAGGCCGCCGCCATATTCCTGGAGACCCTGGCACTCAATCCGTTTGCCCGCCGGCAGGCGCACACCCGGCTTGCCGCCATCCGTGCCGATCCCCTCCTGTCACAGGATCCGGTGATCGGGCAAATCCGGGCCGGCCTGTCCGACACCGATTATGCCGGCCCCTGGCAGACCGATGAGGTGCTTCAACAGGTACTGGAACGTAACCCCCGCCACAAGCTGGCCTACGATTACCTCCTTGCCGGCTACCTGCTCGACCGGCGGGTGGGTGATTTTGCCGCTC
>MHBQ01000028.1:0-8910 GCA_001803315.1 Lentisphaerae bacterium RIFOXYC12_FULL_60_16 | reverse complement strand
ACAAGGAATTCTACCCGGTTCTCCCTCCTGCCTGTGAAGAGGCCTGCATCACCTACCAGCTTCGCCATGGGCAACCTCCACCCGGCATGCCGGACTGGAGACCCGATCCCGCCACCCTCCGGCGGTTCAACACCTTTCTGGCGCTATGCCGGAAACCCGTCGAATCGCCACGCACGTTGTGGAATGCGCTCGTCGGGGATTTCGGGACGACCTTCTGGTTTTATGATTTGTTCGGACGTACCGGCGCCGGGTTGCCGGTCACCGATGAAGAACTGGCCGGGCTGACCACCCTGATCAAACCGGGATCCGCAAGATGAAACCCATGACCTCCATGAAGGGCCTGCTACCCGTCGGGTTCGCCTTAAGCCTGCTGGGTTGTGCCCCGAAACCCGTCAACCCGGTCGCGCTCAACCGGCCTCCCGTCATCCGTCCCGACTATACGGATATCGTCATCCCACCCGTCATCGCCCCGCTGAATTTCCGCATCGTGGAAACCGGCCGCGTTTATCACGTCCGTCTTGAGCCGGCGGCCGGCGACCCCCTGGTGCAATCGTCACGCGATGGCCGGATCCGGTTCCCCATCAAGGCCTGGCGGAAGTTCCTGAATGCCAACCGCGGGCATTCCTTTACCCTCAACGTGTCGACGTTGCGTCCGGACGGTTCCTGGGTCGCCTTTGCCCCCGTCACCAACCGGATCGCGGCTGAGCCGTTCGATTCACACCTGGTCTATCGCCTGATTCCAACCATTCACCGGTACTGGGCCAATATCGCCATCCATGACCGCGACCTGACAAGTTTTTCGACCCGCTGCCTGGTGGACAATCTCAATTTCGGGCGTGATTCCTGCATCAATTGCCACACCTTCCTGAACCGCTCCCCGGACACGATCAGCCTGTTGGTTCGCAGTCCGCGACACGGCCCGCCGATGATCCGGATCCAGGACGGCCGGATGGATGCCATTGATTTCCGCACCCCGGCCCGGACCTCTCCCGCCGCCTACCATGCCTGGCATCCCGGCGGGAAATTCATCGCCTTTTCACGCAACAAGCTGTCCCCGTTCGAACATCGCGTGGGGGAAACAGCCGACGTGTGGGACGAGAATTCCGACGTATTCGTTTTTGACGCGGATCAAAATACCCAGCTCAACGTGCCGGCCCTCGCGGACCCGGCCTGGCGTGAGACCTGGCCCTCCTGGTCGGATGACGGCCACTGGCTGTATTTCTGCCGGGCCCCGCAAATCCCGTTTGCGCAATTCCGTGATGTCCGGTACGACCTGGTCCGTCTGGCCTTTGATCCGGACACCGGCACGTGGGGTGAACCGGAGATCCTGGTCAGCGGCAAACAGACCGGCATGAGTGCCGCCCACCCGCGCGAAGCACCGGGCGGCCGCTGGGTCTTGTTCACGCTGGCAGCCTTCGGCAACTTCCCGATCTACCGGCCGGAAGCCGACATCTATTGCCTCGACCTGCAAACCCGCGCCTACCACCGGCTCGCGATCAACAGCGAATGGTGCGACTCCTGGCACTCGTGGTCCGACAACGGACGCTGGATTGCCTTTTCCAGCAAGCGCGGCAACGGGCTCATGGCGCGCATTTATTTCAGCCATTTCGATGGCGCCGGCGGATTCAGCAAGCCTTTTGTGCTGCCCCAGGATAATCCGGACTACTATCAATCCTGCCTGTATACCTTCAACGTGCCGGAATTCGTGAAGGGACCCGTAGCCGCCAATGCCCGCACCCTTTCGTTGGCCATCATGTCCGCCGAACGCATCCGGCCGGTCGATCTTTCCTCACCAGCCCAACCAGCCGCATCGCCCGGCGGGCCCACACAAGACATGCCCTGGCAACCGGCGCCTTCCGCCCGGTAGGAGATCGTGTTCCTGATATGGCTACCCACGTTCTATGTTCACGCTGAACACTTCCCTGCTCGTTGTTGGTTTCCCGGTTATCGGTGCCTGCCCCCACGCTTCTCTTGTTGCTCATAGGGGCGATATCGAAGGTCTGCCATGGCGGACCTTCTTCGGGGAGATGGCGGGGGTGAGCAACACCGTATCCCCCGTATTGTTTGATCTTGGCACGACTATGAGATATGATGAATCCGAAATGAGTATCTACGTCGAATTGACGGATGCGTTTAACCGCGGACAACTGCGCGCGGTGCTTAGCAGTGGTCAGGCCGTGGTGTTCCACCAGCTTGCCGTCATGAGTAAGGATGGGGACTGGATTTTACGCGAAGACCGGGAAGCGCTGGAGTACGTTCTCGGCGATCTCGCCCGGCGTGAGGCGCACTACCGGTTCGGCGCACCGCTCGATCCGCGGTGGATGCGGGGCGGATGGAGCGCGCACTTCGAATTCCGGGCGGGGCCGCTTCGCGTGCGAACGGACTTCGTGACGCGGCCACCCCGTTTGTCGCCTGAGACCCTTGCGGCCCTCTGGCAACAACAGGAGGGACGCTCCTTCCCCGTGGTCGGCGTTCGCGATCTCTGCGAACTCAAAAAAACCAATCGGGAAAAGGACTACGCCGTGATCGGCGAACTCGCCCGGCGTCTGGAGTCTCCGCGCGATCAGTTACAGTTCTCCCGCAGCGCCCGCGATCTGTTCCTGCTGGCGAAACAGCACCCGGGCCTCGTGGACGAACTCATCGCCGAAAGACCCCTGTTGCGGACCATCGCCCAAGGCGTTGAGGCACTGGAATCAGCGCTCGACGCCGAGCGCCGGCGATTGATGCATGCCAACGAGGCACGCCTGCAGACCTATCTCGATGCTGCCACCCCCTGGCGGAATGCGTGGCTCGAGGTCGAAGCCGAAACGGCGGGCCTTCCGCTCGATGCCGCCCATCGGCACATCGTTCGACGAGCGGAGACGCTCCTGCCCTTCGTCCCATCGGGGGAAACTGCGCCGTGAACGACCTGCGAGACGAATTCCTGAGCGAAGAGGACTTGGACCTCCGCCATCTGAGCCGGAATGAACTTTTTGCCTACTGGGACCAGTGGCTGCTCCAGGCGCAGTCAACCAACCATGCAGACCGCCGTTCCTACTCGCACGGGGTCTTTATGACGATGGAAGCGCCCGAAGCCGACAACGTCGATCGACGTGTGGCGGAGGCTGCATGCACCTACGGGACTCGGCAGAAAACAAGGTTATAGACCAGGGACCTCTGCGGTCCCTCTTCTCTGCTTCCTCTACTGAACACTCTCCCAATCTGAACACTTCCCCTCCACTCGGATGGGGCCATATCACGCGAAACCGCTTGCCCCGAAATGGAAGCCCGCCGGTCCATCACACGGCCCGCCAACCAACCAGACCGGCCCGAGGTCGGACCGGCTCCAGCCAGACCAGATCAGACGGCTCGCCGACGCCTTCCTTCTATCCCCTGCCGGGTTCTTGTGATAGAGTCTGTCCATGACCCATGCCCATCACTTCATTCAAACACCTTCCGAACTCCAGAACCTTGCCAGCCGGCTGACCGGGGAAATCCGCGTGGTGCTGGACACCGAGTTCGTCTGGGAACGTACCTTCTATCCCCTGCTGGGGCTGGTCCAGCTGGCCGTTGAAGACAGGACCTGCTACCTGATCGATACCGTGGCGGTTCCCGACCTCTCCCCCCTGGCCGCCATGCTGTCCAATCCCGGCATCGAAAAAATCCTGCATGACGCCCCCCAGGACCTGATGATCCTGAAACGCGCGTCCGGAACCGCTGCCCGCCATATTTTCGACACGCGCGTGGCGGCCGGATTCGCCGGCATGGATTGCCAGACCTCGCTCCAGAATCTGCTGGCCAACCTCCTGGAAGTGCAATTGCCCAAGGGCCACACCCGGACCAATTGGCTCGCCCGCCCGTTGTCCAAGGATCAATTGGACTATGCGGTGGACGATGTGATCCACATGCATCAGGCGGCCTCCCTGCTGCGCGAGAAGGCCCGGTTGTCCGGCATTGAACCCTGGCTGGACCAGGAGATGGAATCCCTTTATGAAACCGCCGACTACGGGGACCGCGCTCCGGAAGAATCTTATCTGCGCATTTCCTCCGCCTCGTTCCTGCCGCCCCGCAACCTGGCGGTGTTACGGGAATTGGCTGCCTGGCGGGAACAAACAGCCCGCACCCTCGACCTGCCGCGCGGATTCGTCGCCGCCGATCATGAATTGACATCCGTAGCCCGGGTCCTGCCGGTGCAGGCGACAGATTTTCCAAAATGCAAGGAACTGCTTCCCCGCGTAGCGCAGCGGTATGGCCCGGCCCTGCTGGCCGCGGTCCAGCGGGGCCTGGACCTGCCCGAAGCGCAATGGCCGTTTCCGGATAAAAAACCGGACGAACGCCAGGTGGGCCGTGACCGGGTCCGCGCACTGCTGGATGGCATCCGTAAACAGGCCGAGGCCCGGCACCTGGATCCGCGGGTGGTGGCCACCAAGGGCGAAGTGATACAACTGCTGGCCGATGGAGCCGATGCCAAACCCGCCGATCACCGGCTGCTGCGCGGCTGGCGCGCGGAACTCATGAAGGACGCCGGGTTTGCCACCCCCACCGGAACCACCCAATTGTCCCTGGCATTCTGATTCAGAAATACACGTTCCACATTATTGCTCCGCCCGGGGATGCGTATCCGTCGGTGGCGGTGTGCCAGACATCCACCCCCAGGCTGTGGTTGCGGCCCAAGGCCAGGTTCTGGCGAAGCTGGACCCGATGTGATGCGAAGTCCTCGTCCCGTCCGGCAAACACCGCCACATCCCCCTGCAACACCACGTTCCACCAGTGGGCAGGCGCTAGGATCAGGCCAGCGGAGGGACCCGTCCCCACCACGTAATGATCGGCATACGGCGATCCGGTTTCCACCCGCGCATCCAGCAACCCGTACGCCAAGGCCCGTTTTCCCAGCCGGACCGCATAGCCGAATCCCACCTGCCCCTGCCCGATCTGAACGTCCCGGTCTTCCGAAAACCGTCGGCGGGCCAGTCCGGCTTTCACCTGCCATGACAGGGGTTTGAAGAACCGGTTGCGCGGCGCCACAGAAAGGATGTCGATCACGTCCAGGTGTTCCAGCCGCCAGACATCCGTTGCCGGGTCCAGTCGCAGTTCCGTGTCCAGGAACTCGATCTGGAAACCCGCATCGAATCCCGCGCCGGCATCGGTCACGGCATGGTAGGCCGGCCGGTACCGGACCGGTATGAAATCGTCATGATGTTCCCGGCCCGCCCCGAGGGTCACCCGGTTCCCGTCATGCCCGGTTTCCGGCCGGGAGGGTTCCGGCAGGCGATACACGGCATCGCTGGGCCGCGCCAGCCGGCTTCGTTCCCGCAGCAGGTTCAATACCTGCTGCCGGTAGGTCTCCTGCGACATGGCACGGGTGGTGTAGCGGTACTGCGTCAACTGGGACGCCAGGTCCAGGACCATGATCTGCCGGTCCGGATCCCCGATTTTTTCCAGTACCGTTTCGGGAGCCATCCGGCCGGCCACCAGCGCGCCGGCAAGCACGCCTTCCCGGCGGGTCAACCGGCCGGCCAGGTATTGCAGGGTGGTCACCTGGGATGGCCGGAACACGGTGTTGCGAACCACGCCCCGGGCATGGATGGCCTTGACGATGTCGATGGGGGTGATCCAGGGATAGAAGCCTTGGGTCAAGGTCAGTGAGGGGCGTGCCGCATCGACCAGGAACAGGAGGTTGAAGGCGCAGTTCTCGGTGAAGAAGAAATAGTCGCTGCGCATCATCTGCAATTCCCACGTGTGGGCCAGCATGCGCCGCAATTCATCGCGGGTCAGGTCCAGCTCATATTCCCAGATGTCGCGCGCACCAAGGTCCCGGTACTGCCCGACCATTTCATAATACGGGAGGATGCTGTAGTAGCCGGGAAAGGCACCCGTGAAACTCCCGACAATGAACCAGGGACTGAACCCGCCGTCGGTGCGGCCGGCATAGCTGACCGACTGGGCCAGCAGGCGATTGCGGTCCTGCGAATCAAACACGATCAGCGCATGCCCGAACATCGACGCCGGATTGTTCAGGTGACAGGCCGGGAAGACCAGGGTGACGGCTTCCGGCTGCAGCCGGGTCCAGAGATCATCGAACCGGGACCGGGCCGGCGGCGGCAACCGCACCGGATCGATGGCAAGCTGTTCCCGGAGCCAGGCGGTTCGTGCGGGAAATTTTTGTGCGGGATGATCCTCCGGCATGGCGTCCGCCGGATCCGCCATGGCCTGCAGCATGGCATGCAGTTCCGCCCGGGGATTGTGTTTGCCGTTCGGCGCGATGAAGAACGCCGGATCATCCACCCGGCTTTCGACGCCGAACCAGCGCGGCTGGACATGCAGCAACAGGCGCCAGTAGGGATGGCGGTCCAGGGCCAGGCGGTCCGCCGCCGCGATCAGGTCGTCGACGTAGCCGGCGGTATCCGGTTGCGCGTCCGCCGGCGTCATGCCGGTCAGAACCAGGCACAAAAAAACCAGGGAGACAGAGCGATATGCCGCCCGGTCTCCCTGGTTCATGAAAACCGTCTCCGTCAACCCTGGGTGACGCTCTGGATGCCCGCCAGAACTTCGGAAGCCGTCACCTGTTCCGAGGTGAAGATCCGGCCGAAATTCGACTGCAGCCGGGCATTGAATGCCGCCTGTTCAGCCTGCTGGACGCCCATCAGGTTGCCCAGTGCCGCCAGGGTGTCGCCATGGCCGGTTGCCATTTCCAACGCCAGCCGGTCCATGTTGTCGCCGATGAATTGTTCCGTTTCACGCACGCCGGCCAATGCCGTGTAGGGATTGGCGCCGAGGGTTCCCGAGGTGATCGCAAACGTCTGATTGGCGCATACCCCGTTGAGGATGGTGGCCGCGCACTGCACGAGGAGCGTGGGCTCCTTGTCGTCCAGCAGGTAGGTTCCCAGTCCGACTCCGCAGTTATCCCGCACGCCGCCCGCCATGACCGGTCCCGCGATGATTACGCACACGACTGCCGCCAACACGATCTTTTTCATGCAACCCTCCATCACACTGTCCGGGAACCGTTCCCCGGCACCCTGCCGGATGATAACGGAACCGTTGAGAAAAGAGTGTGCGCCTCCATGATCCGCGGCGTCAAGCACCGGTTTCGTGTTCACTCCACGTAGATCATCCGGCGGGTCATTCCGCCGTCGATCACCAGGTTCTGTCCCGTGATGAATCCCGATTCCGGCCCCACGAGAAACCGGACCGCCGCGGCGATGTCCTCCGGCACCCCCACCCGTCCCACCGGGTGCTGGGCATGATCCGCCCGGGACAGGGTGGCCGGCCGGCGCAGGCTCCGCTTCTTCAAACCGGTGACATCGATCCAGCCCGGACAGATGGCGTTCACCCGGATGGCCGGGCCGAGACTCACGGCCAGCGCATGGGTCAATGCCAGCAATCCACCCTTGGAGGCGGCGTAGGCTTCGCTGTTCGGTTCAGACTGCAACGCGCGGGTGGAGGCAATGTTCACAATCGACCCGCGCGCCTTGCGCAGGTAAGACGCCGCATGCCGGGTGGTCAGGAATGTCCCGGTCAGGTTCACCCCGAGAATCCGGTTCCACTGGTCCGGGGTCACCTTCTCCACCGGGCCGTTGTAGGGGGCCGAGATCCCGGCATTGTTGATGACCGCATCGATCCGGCCGAACCGGCGGACCATCTCCTGAACGGCCCGCTTCACCGAATCGTCATCCGCCACATCGGTCGGGACGAAGGCCACCGGTCCCCCCCGCCGCAACCGGGCCACCGCCTCGCTGCCGGCCTCGGCATCAATATCGGCCATGACCACCGACCAGCCGTCCTTCAACAGCGTCCGGCTGATGCAGAACCCGATTCCCTGCGCCCCACCCGTCACCATGGCCGTCCGTCGCTTCATGATCGTCTCCTCCCCCGCTCATCCCGTCCATCTCCCATCCCATCCTGTATATCCCGTCAAACTGTATCCTGTCAAACTCCCCGCTTCTCCTTCTGGCCCCTCTGAATACTGAACACTTCCCCTCCCTGCGCTCCTGTATTGGGGCTGGCATTCCAGCCGCCGGATATGCCACCATCGGAACGATACGGTTTACGCTCGGGAACGCGTGGCCGGTCATGGAGGATGCCTCATGAAAAAAACCGTGCATGCTACCCCGTTGTCCTCGAAGGAACGCGTTCGGCTTTCCCTCTCCTGGAAGGAACCGGACCGGGCCCCCATCCAGACCTACCTCACGCCGGAAATGGAGGCGCGGCTCCACGATCATTTCGGCCGGCACCAGGAATCCGGCAAGGCCGCCCAGATTGAACCCGGGATCCTGGCCTCGCAGGACGAACTGGTGCTGACCAGCCTGGGCGTCGATTTCCGGATGATCATGCCGCGCTTCCGGGGCGATCTCAAGCCGTCGCACGACGGCATCACTTATGATGAATGGGGTACGGGCTACCGGCGGGTCTCGAACTCCGTGCAAGGCACCTACGACGAATCGGCCATCCAGCCGCTCGCTGACCTCAAAACCATGGACGATGTCCAGCGTTACCCCTGGCCGACGGTTGACGACTACGATTTCTCGGTGTTGGACGCCCAGTGCAAGCAATACCGGGACTATGCCATCGTGCTCGGGCATGCCGGCATGCCGGACATCCTCAACGGCGTATCGCGCGGGCGCGGCATGGAACAGGTGGTCATGGATGTGGCCCTGCGTGACGAGGTCGGGCTGGCCATCATCGACCGGCGCGTGGACTTCTGGTACCAGTGGGCCCGCAAGGGACTCGAGGCCGCTGACGGCAAGGTGGATATCCTCGCCCTTGGCGAAGATACCGGCAACCAGAACGGCCGCATGTTCTCACCCCGGGATTTCAACGAGGTGTTCCGTCCCCGCCTGGAGAAGTTCTACCATCTGGCCCATGAATTTGGGGCCAGGGCCATGATGCATTCCTGCGGCGATTCCCACGAGATCATGCCGACCTTCATCG
>MHBQ01000027.1 GCA_001803315.1 Lentisphaerae bacterium RIFOXYC12_FULL_60_16 | reverse complement strand
CGTACGCGTTTGACGGTTATGACGACGAAATCACGGTCAGTGCGGCCTTGGCGCCGAACGTGACGACTTCCGTCACGTTTTCTGCCTGGTTCCGGTTGGAATACGAGGTGCCGCCCTATGACACCGGTGTGATCCTCAAGAAGGGGCAGTATCTTGTGGACGGCACCTACAATATCGGCGTGGGGACTACCAGCGGGTGCTCGATTGCCGTCAATGCAGGCGGCGTCAACTACCAGGTCTTTGACACGACGACCGTCAATCTGGATACCTGGCGGCACGTCACGGGGGTATACAACGGCAGCAGCCTGTCGCTGTATGTGGATGGCCACCTGAAAGGATCTACCCCCGCCTCTGGCGTGCTCAGTTCAAATGCGTCTCCGCTCTGCATTGGAAACGATTACCTGAAGGGCGTCGGCGAAGGGACCTACATCAAGGGAAGAATCGATGAAGCTCGCATCTACGGCCGTGCACTATCGTCAAATGAAGTGTGGCAACTGTCTGGATCTGGCTTGCCTGTTGTACACAACGCGTTGGGCACCGCCAGTATCACCCCCAACTCAGCCGTCCTCAACGGCAACGTGACCGGCGGAGACGGCACGAATGCATTCGTGGGAGTCTACTGGGGACCAACCGATGGCGGGACAAACGCCATCGCGTGGATGAACATGATCAACCTGGGCGTCTTGCCTGTTGGGGCGTTTTCCACCACTATCACCGGTTTGGCGAATGATGTGACCTACTACTACCGATGCCTTGCCAGCAACTCGGCGGGTGCCGTGTGGGCGCCGGCGACGGCGTCATTCAGTACACTGGAGGCCTACCAGCTGAGCCAGCCGATGGGCTCCGCTGGAGGTGGGAACGCTCTCGTCATCACCAATATTGCCCTGGGGAACGGGTCAGACATTACGAACGTGACGATCGGGGCCGCCTCCGCCGCGATCACGGGGCAGGGGACGAACTGGGTGTCGGTCACTGTGCCAGCCGGCGGCACGGGGGTGGTGTCGATAGCGATCACCTCGACGAGCATGGGAACGACGACCTTGCCCGATGCGTATATCTATGAACAGCCGCCCGTGGTTCGCGCGGCGGCGACTCCTGTTTCGGGTCCCGCGCCGCTGCGGGTGACGTTTGACACGACGGCGTCAACGGATCCGGATACGCATATTGTACGTTGGGAAGTGGATCGGGGAGGGGATGGAACGTTCGAATCCACCTGGCCTGATACCGGCGTTGCCACTGTGGAATACGGGCTGCCCGGCACGTACACCAGCGGGGTTAGGGTGGTGGACGACTATGGGGCGATCGATCAGACTTCCTTTGTGGTTACCGTCTGGGGTTCCGCGCCGCAAGCTCGTCTGACCGTGACCCCGGGCAGCGGCGCAGCGGGCACGGCCTTCGCTCTCAAGGCGACGAACTCGATGGCCGGGATCGGCTACACGCTGGTGTCCTACGAGTTTGACCCTGACGGAGATGGCATCTTCAACCGGTTGTCGTCCAACGGGATACTGGTATTGACCTACGGTACGTCCGGGACGAACCATCCGGCGGTGCGGGTGACGGACAACCGCGGGCTGCAGGCCAGCACGTCTGTCGTGGTGGTCGTGACGACCGCTCCAAGCCCACCGGTGGTGACTTTGTCGGCAACCCCTGACCGTGGGACGTTGCCGCTGACCGTAGTCCTGACGGCTGTGGCCACGGACAATGTGGGCATCGTGTCGTATCGCTGGGACTTCGACGGGGACGGGGACGACGACCGGATCGGCTCGGGCAACTGCGTGACGCAACTGTACACCGAGGTTGGGACGTACGCCGTACGGGTTCGTGTCGTGGATACGACCAATCTGTCGGCGGAAGATGCAACACCGGTCCAGGTGACGCAGGCGTCCCTGCTCAAGGCGTGGATCAGCACGCCGAAGGACGGGTGGGATGTATCGGGCGCGGAAGTGACGGTCCACGCCAATACCGCGCCTGGCCACCTGACGGCCTCGGTTCAGCTGCAGTACAAGCTGTCCAGCACGAGCATATGGAGCAACCTGGGCGCTGTCATGCTGCCGCCGGCCAACTCATTCAAGACGAGCTGGGATGCGACGGGCCTGGTGAACGGTCAGAACTACGATCTGCGGGTCGTGGCGCTGGATACGGCGACGAACATGGTTTACTCGGACACGGTGACGGTGACAGTGGCGGTGTGGAACAACGAGCCGGGTGACATGGACGAGAGCGACAGCTCAGGCAAGCACACCAAGCAGCAGAAGGGGAGCACGAACGAGGCAACCGTAGTCGTCGTGCTGGATGGGACGCAAGTGACGGTGCCGGCGGAAACGACTGCCACGAACCCGGTGGTTCATCTGGAAGTGACGGGTGCGAACACGAATCCATTGTCAGGATCGGCCGTGGGTACGGTGAGCCTGAACGAGAATCGGAAGGTGTCCATCGACGGGGATCCGGCGCTGGGCAAGGCAATTGAGATCACGATCCCGTACCCGGATGCGGACAATGACGGGTTTGTGGACGGAACGCAAATCCCGGAAGGGACGTTGATGCCGCTGTGGTACGACACGGCGTCGGTGCAGTGGAGGCGGCCGCTGGCACAGGAGGTTGACAAGACCCGGAACGAGGTGAAGCTTAAGACGTACCACCTGACGGAGTTCGGGCTCTTTGGGACGGCGAACCTGCTGGCGCGGGAGATGGGCGGGCAGCTGCAGGCGTTCTCGTCACAATACGACGGGGCCAGGGGTGCGGCGTACCTGACGGACGGGAACCCAGCGAGCTACTGGCGGAGCCAGAACGCACCGACGAACCAGGTGTTCCTGTACGGGTGGACGAACTGGCAGGGGGCGGTGTTGACGGCGATCGTGCTGCACAACTACGGGGAAGCGGGCGAAGGCCGGACGAACTACAGCCGCAACTTCATCGCGGAACGGTCGATGGACGGGTCCAACTTCATGATGATGGTGAGCAACATCCTGCCGGTCACTGAAGAGCCGCAGACGTACCCGCTGGGGGTTCAGACGTGCCGGTGGGTGAGGCTGACGATCCAGAGCGGGGTGCAGGCGTCGGCGTGGGAGCTGGCGGAGTTCACGGTGCAGGGGGCACTGACGAACGACGCGGATGCGGACGCGATGACGGACGCGTGGGAGAAACAGTACTTCAACCACTTCAATCGTACGGGCATGGATGACCTCGACGGGGATTTGCTCAACGACCGCCAGGAGCATGCCGCGGGCGGCAACCCGACAGTTCGCGATACCGATGGGGACGGTCAGTCCGACTTCGACGAGTGGGTGGCGGGAACGGGCCTGGACAACGGCGCGGAACGGTTCGACGTGAACGAGATCGTCTTCAGTACGAACGTGGTGCAGTTCATCCTGCGCTGGGATACGGTCACCGGGCGGACATACAGCGTGGTGAGTCGCACGAACCTGATAACAGGAACCTGGGGTACGAACCTGGGTGGCGTCATTGGTGATGGTACTCCCAAGGCCTACACCAACCAGGATGCCATAGACAACAAGTACTTCCGAATACGTGTGACGGGTCCGTGACGGATATATTCGAGCTTTCACACTGTAGCCGCGTGGCGCGGGCACCACCCCTTCGTGGTGTCGCTACAGCAAGACGCTGGTGTAGTGCCCGGCCTTGGGTCGGGACCGGTGTTGCGAGTGAGGGCGCGGACTCGAAGTCTGGCCGTACATCAGAGATGCCGGCCACAGCCTCATGTCGAAAGGCTTTCCGGCCTGATGTCCGGGTGAGGTACACTTTCGCGTCATCACCACCTTGTTCAACTGGACGGATTCAGTATGACATTGAGGACATGGGCTGCTATGAATTCTTGGTCGGGCGTGGGAGTGTTCTCGTGGTGCCCACTATGAAAGAGTTTGGAACGTAAGTTTCCGTACTTGAAAGGACAGGATTATGATCCATGGAACGGTTTCGATCGGATGGGCCAAGGTGGATGTCACGCCGCCGCGGAAGACCCTGTTGCAAGGGCAGTTTCATGCCCGGTTGTCGAAAGGCACGCTGAGCCCCCTGACTGCCACCGCGCTGGCCATGGAGGTGTGCCCTGCAAATGGTCCTGTCGGACAGGTGGTCTGGTTGTCGTGTGATATGCCGGGAGACCCCTTCCGTAACGACCTTTTAATGAAACTCAAGGCCCGGTCACCGGGATTTAACCTGCAAAATATCACCATCAATTGTACCCACACGCATAATGCCCCGCCGGTTGTCAGGGGCTGGTATGAGGAACCGGAAAACGATCCGGACTACATGAACCCGGATGACTACCGTGCCTGGTTGACGGATCGGCTGGCGGATGTGGTTGTGGCAGCCTGGAAAGACCGGAAACCCGGCGCGATCAGCCGGGGATTCGGTTATGCCGTGGTGGGCCGCTGCCGTCGGGCCGTTTACGCCGATAAATCGGCCCGGATGTACGGGCAGACCAACCAGGCGGATTTCCAGGGTTTGGAGGCTTGCGATGACCATGCGGTCAATTTCCTCTTCACCCACGATCCGTCCGGCACGCTCACCGGTATGATTGTCAACCTGGCCTGCCCGTCGCAGTGTGACGAAAGCGGGGAGATGTTCTCATCCGATTTCTGGCATGACGTCCGCGAGGGGCTTGCCGCGCAGTATGGAGCCGGCATCCAACTTCTGCCGCAATGCGCCCCGGCCGGGGATGCCTCACCCCACCTGTTGATCGATCAAAAGGAGGAGAAGGATTTGCGGGACCGGATGAAGATGAACGACAAGCAGATCATTGCCCGCCGGATCCTTGCGGCGGTCGATGAAGCCCGGCAGTTTGCCTCGGCGCCGGAACGCGAAGTGGCTTTTGCCCATGTCGTGAAGATGCTCAAGCTGCCCCGCCTGATGGTCACCCGTGAACAATACGAGATGGAGAAACGCATTCCATTGCTGACCGAAGCAGAACGAAACCGCCAGCCCTGGGGATTCGAACGTTTATGGCCATTCGGCCTGGTTTGCGATATGGTGAAGCGCTACGAGCAACAGCAGGCGAATCCCCTCCATGAAACCGAATATCATGTGATCCGGGTGGGCGATGTGGTGTTTGCGTCGAACCCGTTTGAGCTGTTCATGGATTACGGAGCCCGGATGCGCGCCCGCAGCAAGGCCTTGCAGACTTTTACGGTCCAGCTGGGTGACGGGTCAGGTAACGGCTTCTACCTGCCTACCGAAAGGGGACTGGAGGGGGGGCATTACAGCGCCTTGATCAAGTCCAACTGGGTTGGTCCGGAAGGCGGCCGGATATTGGTTGAGGAAACGGTAAATACCATCAACCAGTTGTTTGCGACCAGTGAATATCCACGGACTTGGTAATCGGGAAAGATGAAGGCCATGGTTGATCGAATCGGCATAACGTCGCGTCACCTGCAAGCAACGGGTCGAACCCGGGTTGACTATACCAGTGGTGTCGACGGATTGAATGATTGGACGCTCCTACAGCCGGGACGGCATACGGGATGGATCGTGGTGTTGCATGGCCATGGATCGGATGGAAACCAGGTGTTTGTCCGTCCGGACATTCGCGATACACGGTTGCCGATATTCGAGGAACTCGGGTATGGAGTCTTCTCCCCGAACCTTCGGGGAAATGCCTGGATGTCACCGTCTGCCCGGGATGACTTGCATGCGTGGCTGGATATTTTGCGGGCGGAATACGGTGCGGAAAAGTTTTTCTTCATTTCCGGATCGATGGGAGGGACCAGTAATCTCATCTATGCTGCGGTACACCCACAGGATGTTGCCGGGGTGGTGGCACTTTGTCCGGCGACGGACCTGCCGGGGTATTACCGTTGGTGTTTCGAGAATCCCGGCGGAGTCAAGGATGAGATACGGAATGCCATTCACGCGGCGTATGGCGGGTCACCGGCTGAACAGCCGAAGGTGTACGACCGTCACAGTGCCTTGCGGAACGCCTCGAATCTGACGATGCCGGTGGTGGTGATTCATGGCGATAGTGATCCGTTGATTCCGGTCGGGCAATCCCGCCGTCTGGCGGAATCGTTGCGCGGCAAGGCGGATTTTCAATACCTTGAACTGCCGGGTGCTGGTCACGATTTCCCGCAGGATCCCGTTTTACCGTATATCCGCCGGATGTTACAGCCGGACTTCCTTGCCGGTTGAGGAAGATGCGTAGACCCCGTCCAGCATTTGCATCAGTTGGATCCCATGTTCGGGGGTGGCCAGGAGTTGCGCTTCGCCGCGGATGACGTTCACGAAATGCGCGGTTTCGCCGAAGAACGGGTTGCCCGGGTTGTTACCGTAGCCCTCGGGCATGTTTCCGCCGCCGGGGACGGTATCGAGTACGATGCCGTTTTTCTCCGTGTAGATTTTCAAGGGATCCATGGAGGCACCGCCCCGGGTGCCGGCGATCATCTTGGTGGGGCCGCCGGGCAGGTTCCAGGCCCAGGAAGCTTCGAGGAAGAGTGTGGCGCCGTTGGCGAACTTGATCAGCGCCATGGCGGCATCGTCGACATCATACTTCACACCGGCCGGCACGGTATGCGCGAACTTCGAGAAGGCACTGCCGGAAACGGATACCGGTTTCGGGGTGCCCATGAGATACCACATGCAATCCAGGGCATGAACGCCGATGTCGATCAAGGCGCCACCGCCGGACCGTTCCTTGTCCACGAACCAGTTGTTCCGGCCGAGGGGAATGCCGCGCCGCCGTGTATAGCCGGCCTTGGCGAGGTAAATGTCGCCCAGTTCGCCGGCGTCGATCAGGTCGCGCAGGTAGCGGGTTTCGGGGTAGAAACGCATGACCATGGCATACATCAGGGTGCGTTGGCCCCGGGTGGCCATCCCGGCCATGGTGACGGCTTCCGCCGCGTTCATGGCGGGGGGTTTTTCGCACAGCACGTGCTTGCCCGCGGCGAGGCTGTCGATGGTGAGTGCGGCGTGCGCATGGTTCGGCACGCAGACGCTGACCGCATCAATGTCGTCGCAGGCCAGCATTTTATGGTAATCGATGAAAGTCCGCTTGATGCCGAATTCGGTTGATACATGGGCGAGGAGGGGCTCATCCAGATCGCAGACCGCTACGACTTCGGCATGGGGGCAAGCCTGGTATCCCTTGAGATGTTCCTTGCCCGGCCAGCCGAGCCCGATTACCGCGGTCCTGACTTTTTTCATCGTCGTCACCCGTTGGTTGTTGAATGAACGGCTGAAAACTACGCTTTTGCGGGAAGAGATGTCAATCCGGCTGAAGAACTGGGATGCGGGCACCGCCGGGCGTGTTTATCGGGGGAGTGCTTGTTTCAATTGAGCAAGCATGGAAAGGTTTTCGTCCACCATGCGTGTGCATCCCCCGGGTGGGATCAGGCCGACGCTGGAGAGGAGGCTTTCATAACCGCCGGCGGTCCAGGCCTGGTCGGTGACGAGGTATCCGAGGTATCCGCCCGACAGTTCGAGGGGGAAGGTCCAGGCAAAGGGACTTTCCTGCTTGATGCGGAAACCGTGTTCCACGAAGAGTTCGCCCGGGAAGCAGGCGAATGCCGTATCTCCGATATGCCATGCGGAAAGAACGGCTTCGGTCTGGATGCGTCCCTTGCGGCGTACAGAGGCTTGCGATTTGCGGAAGAAATCCTGACCGGCAGGATCCCATTGCGAGGCTTTGACGCGTGATTCCTGATCGGTGTTGAAATCCCGCAACGGCAAGGTGAGGACACGCCGGCAGGCACCCAGCAAGACAGGGTCTGAAATGGGCGAAGCGTTATTTAGACGGTTGATGATGACGTCGGCCAGCGCGTTGCCGATCTCGCGATGTGAGCGGACCGGGTTTAAGTCACCGCAGGCCCCCGGCATATACAGGCTTATGACCTGGGGTCCATAGCGTTCGCGCAGGCGTGCCGCCACGATGCCGGGATAATCGGCGCTGAAGGCGTTGCCACCCAGGGAATTGGCGTGCAGGCTGAAATGGTGGATGACCGCGAGCATCCGGCCGGTCGTGTCGGCAAAGGCCAGGATACCGACTTCCGGGTCGATCGGCGCGGCGGCGCCGACGCACTGGATGTTTTCCTCACCCTGGTTGAGGAGCCAGGTGTTGATTTCACGCCCGTCCTTGTAGTGGAGGCGGCGGTTGTGCGAGACATCGTTCTGGTATCCCCGGGTGCGGGTCATCACTGCAGGAACCTTGACCCGGTCGGCGGCGGCGACGCAGTCGGCGGCGATGGACGCCAGGGTTGCGAGCCAGGTGCGATCCGTGGGTTCCGGCACATCATCGGGAAATACCCCTTCAATGGAAATAGGACCGCTGTGTGTGTGGGTACAGGACCAGATAATGTGGTCGGCAGGTATGCCGGTGCGGGTGTTGATGGCCTTGATGATCCGGTTGCCCGTATCCTGATCGAGCATGGCCACGTCGAAGATCAGGTAGGCCAGCCGTATTCCCTGGGACTCCAGGACGATCGCCTTGATGAAGAGCGGATCGCAAACGCCCTTGGCAGGACGTGGAAACAGGCTCCCGGCCATCTGGGCACCCACGGGAGGGGTGATTTCTTTTTCAGCGGCACCGACCGACAAGCCAGTATGCATGGTGGGGCTTCTCCTACATCCCATCCTGACATCGGATGGCGTCATTATGCCGCACGCTATTTCCGTTTCTTTTCGGGGGGCAGAATGACGCAGCCGGCGCCAAGCTTTTGAACCAGTTTGCCGGCCAGTTGCAGCTTGATGACGCCGATGCCGGCATACGGGTCCGGGCATTTGGCAGGCAGTCCGGTCAGGATCAAACGGTCCTTGCCCTGGACAAAGTTCAGGTGTTTACCGTTGCTGAGGAGGCTGGCCTTGAGAACCTTCACCTTGAGTCCGCCGATGGACAGGGTTTTGCCTGGCCACCAGTGGCACCAGAAATAGGCGGACTTGCCTTTACGGGTCCAGGTGCCCAGCGGGTTCCATTCCGCTTCCGTCACCCGGTCAATTTTGCCGTATACGGGTTCGCCATTGGCGGCAAGCCAGCGGCCGACCGGTTTGAGCCGTTCGACGGCAAGCGGCGGAACCGATCCGTCGGGTGCCGGCCCGATATTGAGCAGGAGGTTACCGCCTCCGGCGGTCACTTCACGGAGCATGTGCAGGACTTTCCTGCTTGAATGCCAGTCTTCGGGTTGTGAATAGGGCAGGTAACCCCACGACCCGTTAAAGGTCATGCAGGCTTCCCAGGCGCGTCCTTCGTCTTCGGCTTTGATATGTTCTTCGGGGGTGCCGAAATCCTCGGGGAGTTGTGACCGGTTGTTGATGATGATATGCGGCTGGAGTTTGCGTGCCATGGCGTTCAGCTTGCGGCTTTCCCAGGCTTCCGGGGAGCGCAGGGGCCAGGAGACATCGTACCAGAGGATGTCGACTTTGCCATAGTTGGTCATCAGCTCCCGAACGAGACCCCGGGTGAAATCCACAAACCGGCGGCGGGCCTTCTCGTCATAAGCACAACGAGCCCCATCGGGATGATGCCAGTCCATCAGGGAATAATAGAAGCCGATCTTCAAGCCAAACTCGCGGCAGGCATCCACGTATTCCTGTACCAAATCACGACCGGGTCCGCGCTGGAATGCGTTATAGTCGGTCAGTTTGGAATTCCAGAGGCAGAAGCCTTCGTGGTGCTTGGTGGTCATGACGAGATATTTCATGCCGGCCTGTTTTGCACAGCGGGCCCATTCGCGCATCGGGCGCGGTTTGGGTTTGAAGGTCCACGAAAGTTTCTCATATTCCGCGAGGGGGATACGTTCACGATTCATCACCCATTCATGCCGCCCGAGCTGGGAATATAGGCCCCAGTGGATGAACATGCCGAAACGTGCATCATGCCACCATTGCATCCGTTTTACGCGATTGTGGTCGGCTGCTTGCTTCATGTGTATGACTCCTTTTTGGATGATTGATTGGAATGGGTTTCTTTTGTCAGTTTTCCTTGGCAGATTCTATGAGCGCGAGCATGTTGGCGGCGGGCACATCGGACTGGATTTCCTGGGCAGGTGCGAAAATATACCCCCCTCCGGTCCCCATCAGTTTTCGGACGGCCCGGGATTCGGCCCGAACGGCTTCCGATGTTCCATAGGGGAGGGTTTTCTGTGTACTCAAACCGCCCCAGAAGGTGAGTCGGTCGCCGTAAAGGGTTTTTAGCCGGTCAATATTCATGGCTTCCGGTTGGACGGGATTGAGGACATCCACGCCCATCGCGATGAGCGAGGGAATGATCTTCTCGACGCATCCGCAGGAATGGATCCAGACGTGTTTTCCATAGGATTTGAGTAGATCGTATTCCCGTTGTTCACCGGGCCGGATCAGGTTCTGCCAGGTGTCCGGTGACATGATCAGGTCGAGTTGGGTACCCCAATCACTGCCGAGAAGAACTCCATCGATTTCGGGACGGGCGCAGATGTTCTCCAGCATGACCAGGTTCTTTTCAATGATCCGGTTAAGGAGCTTTTGCGCAAAATCGATGTCGCCCGCCAGGTCGGCCAGAAAATTCTCGATGCCACGGGAGAAGTAGGCCTTTTCGAAATGCGACCCGTAGACCATGGCGAGGATATACTTGCCGGTTTCGCCCCGGATTGTTTCGATCTGCTTGAAGAAGTCGGGATAACTCCCGGTTCCCGCGACCGAAGGAGGGGTGACGGGAGGGTCGAATGCTTTCCATTCGGGGGCAAGGTTGTACCACTGCCACCATGGAGGGAAGACCTGGACCACATCGTTATCCAGGAATGTGTGGATATCGGCTTGTCCGATGGCCTTTTGGAGGATGGCCGCGCCGTCCGGTGTGAAGGAGATGCAATACGGGGTCCGGTCCGGCTGGCGGTGGGCAATGGCGGTATTGACGCGTTCGCGTGAGGTCATACGGCACTTATAGGTCCGGTGGCGGGACAAAATCAACGATTATTGGAAAATGATCGGATCCGATATCCGGTCCGACCTGCCGGTCGAGGATACGGATTGAAGGGGCATGCAGGACGTGGTCGATCGGTATGCGCAAGGGGAAGCAGCCGGCCGGCCAGGAAGGTTGAATGCCGCGATTACGCATGCTGTCATGTAGACCCGTGGACCTGAGCAGTTGTCGAAATGCAGATGACCAGGGGGTGACGTTCAAGTCCCCCACGAGGATGACCGGTTCACGGATTGGGGCAAGGATGCCGGGGATGGATTTTAGTTGGAGGTCACGGCTTGCTGAATAATCCGGGCCTGATGGAGGCAGTGGGTGGGTAGCGATCAGCGTAAAGGTGCCAAGATGCGTGGTGATGGTCGCCTTGATGGATGGGACTTCCGCCCGGCCGATGGTGATGATCGTGGGATCATGGAGGGGTATCCGGCTGAAAAGGCCGATCCCGAAACAGTCGTTGCGGGTTTCGTAGATGTGATGGGCGTATGTGTTGAGGTTGGTGAGCAGGGAGGTCCAGTGGGGGGTCAGTTCCTCGATGACGATGATGTCGGGGTTGTATTGTGCCAGGGTGTGGAGCAGGGAAACGGTATTGTGGTTGGCGGCATTCACATTGGCCAGCATCAGGCGGATGCCTTCGGATTGGCGGTCGGGGCGGATGGTGGGGGCGTAGGGAGTGATTATCAAGAGGTTGAGCAGGGCCAGTCCAAATATCAGAAGCGCGCGTCCCGGCCTGTGCCGGATAGCCAGCCAGATGGTTCCTGCCAGCAGGAGTATCGTGTATTGGACACGAAAGTGTACCGTAAGATCCAGGATCCAATGCCAGCGGTCAAACCACCCGGTCACGGTGCAGATCGCAGCCAGAAGCAGCACGACTTCGATCAAGCCGTTTACGGTGGCATGTGGCGCCAGAAACGTTCGCCGTGGGGATTGGTTTTCAGGGGGAGGGGAGGACATATTGATACAGGAAGATAAAATGAAGCACCATTCCGCCCAAAACGAACAGGTGCCAGATTTCGTGGAAACCGAAACGACCGGGAACCGGGTTGGGTTTTTCGATTGCGAACAAAACCGCACCGATCGTGTAGAGCAGGCCACCTCCGACCACCCATGACAGGCCGATCAACCCGGTGGCCTGGAACAAGGGGATTGCCAGAACAATGGGCAACCATCCCATGGCGAGTGTCAGCGTGTTGGTGACCCATTTCGGAAGCGTGGGTATCGCTCCTTTCAGGGTGATTCCGATAATTGCCACGACCCATGCCGTGCCGAGGACCGACCATCCGATGGGGCTACGCAGGATGGTCATGCATATGGGAGTCATGGTTCCTGCAATCAGAAGAAAAATACCGGAATAATCCATGACCCGGAAAACATAGTTGTTACGGGGTGACAATTTGACGCCATGGTGCAGGGTGCTGGCGATCAGGAGGAATACCAGGGATATCCCGTAAATGGAAAATCCCACAATATGCCAGGGTTTGGCGGCCATGGATGCTTTTACGATGAGCATCACGGAACCGAGCAATGCGAAAACCGCCCCCGCCAGATGCGTGCAGGCATTGATGACATCGTCGGTCACGTGACGGCTTCCGTCCACGCTCAAGGAAGTTGAGTCTGAATCGTTCACGTCCGTTAGAATAAAGGATGCAGCCGAGAAAGACACGGAATTCCGGTCGATTTAAAATTGCAATACCGGGTTGATCAAGGTATGAAAAAAAGCTATGATTATTCGTGGAGGCATACAACTGAATGAATAATGCCTGCAGTATGGGGAAAAGGTTGGCAGGAGAAGCATATGCATTTTCGGTTGTTATATGGTTTGTGCAACCTGTTGAAAGTCAGTCGTTTCGGTGTGTCGATGGTTTGCTTGTTAAGCACTGTTTCGGCAATCGCCGGGGTCTTCGACGGGTGGGATTATCGTGCCCGTTTGACGTTTTCTCAACCGATGGACGGGGTGGTTTCGAATTTTCCATTGCTGGTGCGGCTTGAGAATATTCCCGGGTTCAATTATGCGGATGTGTTGTCGGGTGGTGCCGATTTGCGTTTCGCCAACGCCGATGAGACGGTTGCCCTGGATTACGAAGTCGAGCAATTCAGTGAAGCGGATGGCTCGTATATTTGGGTGCATGTTCCCCGGATTGCCGGAACCAATGATTTTATCCATGCCTACTGGGGAAAAGCAGCCACGGCGCCGCCCAGCACCACCAACGGGGTTGTTTGGTCGAATGATTACCGGCTTGTCTATCATCTGGATCGTACGAATAGCATTGGCCGGTTTCCGGATGCCGCGTT
>MHBQ01000026.1 GCA_001803315.1 Lentisphaerae bacterium RIFOXYC12_FULL_60_16 | reverse complement strand
CAGGACGGCGGACAGCCCGGCCGATCGGACCAGGTTGGAATCGGTTAAATAATCGCGCATCTTTCAGCTCTTCCAAACGGCGGCAATCTATCCGCGCAACCGGACAGGATCAACGTCACAAGCTGCCAGCGAGCGAGCGCTGGCGGGCCAGCAGACCTTCCACGTGCAGGCGGAGCCCCTCCATGACCGGCGTGCCCGGCACGTGCAACCCGGCCTCCTGCAGGCGGCGCAGATCGTTGATGCGATGGCAGATGAACGGCGCCTGGTCCGGATGATCTTTCAGGTAGCCGGACACCGGCACGTCGGTGATGGTCAACCCGACCCCCAGCACATCCGCCACGATCCGGTAATACCGCCGCGATTCAATGATGTCGGGTCCCGCCACGTTGAAGATCGCACCACACGCCCGGCGGACGCCTGCCGCGCTGATGATGGTCCGCGCCAAATCATCCACATACAGGGGTTGTTGCAGGAAATGACCACCCCCCACCAGTCCCAGCGGTTCACCCTTGCGCAGGCGGTCGATCAGCTTCGGATCCCGTCCATGCAACGGCAGACATCCCAATTCCGAGGTGGGGCCATAGATGTGACAGGGTCGGAAAATCGTCCATTCCATCCGGCCGGTATCGCCATTCAACAGTTCCAATTCGCAGAGCCGTTTGCGGCGACCATAATCCGCGCTTCCCGTCATGCCTTCAACCCAACAGACGGCATCCTCCGGTTGTGGGAAGGTGCGGTGTTCCGGCGAATAGACAAAGTCCGTGGAGATGAACACCAGGTGACCAGCCCGATCGCGAAACAGCGCGATATCCTGCCGGACATCGGGAACATCGAACCCGATGCAATCCACCACCAGGTCCCAGGTCATGGACTGCCCGGCGATCAACGCCGCCATGGCGGCCGGATCATGGCGATCCGCCACCAGTGCCTTCACGCCGGGGATCACGAGTCGTTTTCCCCGCGTCAGGGTCCAGACCGCATGGTGCTGGGCCAGCGCCGCCCGCGCCACCGCTCCGCTGACATGCCCGCTCCCGCCGATGATGAGTGTGTTCATGATGGGTGATTTTCGATTTTCGATGGTTGATTGCGGAAATGGTCGAGGCGCACCCGTGTCATGCGGTCACGCGGGCCGCCATGTGGAGGAATAAAGCCGGTTGTCACGCCTTCTCCCATCGAATTTTCATCACCGGATTTTGCCTTCTTTCTGCAACTCCAACAGCACTCGTCGAACAATACCTAATTCCGTACGTAATTTAAGCGGTAATACCTATTTCAGCTTCCGCCGCTGGGTAGATTGGCCGCGACCGAGGCATTCGATACGACTGCCCTTCAATTTTTGCAGACGGCGGGATTGGATGAGTTCGAGGGTCTTCATCACGGGACACACTGTACGCCAGGACCGGTATCCCGTCCAGCGCAGGAAACAACGGCAGTGCCCTCTCAGATGAACAGGGTCATGTCGGCTCCGGTGGATTCGCCGAGGAAGGCGGCCACGCCGCCGAATTCCACGCCATCCACCAGTTCCTCCTGCTTGATGCCCATCACATCCATCGACATCGTGCAGGCGACGAGCTTGACCCCCGCCTTGCGCGCCTGGTCCATCAGCGCCGGCAAACTATCGACCCCCTTGTGCTGCATGACGTGTTTCATCATCGTGGTGCCGGCACCCAGCATGTGCATCTTGGACAGCGTCAGCGCCCGCGCACCGTTGGGCATCATCCAGCCGAACATCCGGTCGATCAACGTCTTTCCCGCCGCCTGCGGCCCGCCCTTGCGCAGGGCGTTCAAACCCCAGAAGGTGAAGAACAGGGTCACCTCACTGCCCATGCTCACCGCGCCGTTCGCGATGATAAAGGCCGCCAGCACGCGGTCCAGATCACCCGAGAAAACCACCATGGTCTTCTTGTTCGTGCGTGAACACGTCGCCGACCCCTCCGGAGGGGTACTACCGGACTGTCCCTTGCGGATCGTGACCGAAACCCCGGCACTTTCAGTTTTCACGGTTACGAGTTCATGCCCGTGCTGCAGGCACCAGGCTTTCACATCCGCCCCGAACCCACGGTCGGATGCCTGCACCTTCACCTCGTCGCCCGGCGCCATGTCGCGCAAGGCCCCGGTCAAATGCCGGATGGGCGCCGGACACTGCATGCCACGCACATCGAGTTCCTTGACCGTACCGGTGGCAGCCGGCCTGGCGCCCGGCGCGGTTTGCTCCTCGGCATACGGAATGACGGGCGGTTCGGGTTCACCCTTGCACACACCCGCGCCGTGCCAGGAACAGAAGGTCATGGTGCCACCCGCCAGGGTACAGGCCTTGAATCCCCGCTGCTTGAGCACACGGTAGGCCAGGTAGCTGCGGAACCCCACCTTGCAATACACCCGGATCATCCGGTCACGCGGCAGGGTGTCCAGCGACGCGCGCAATTTTCCCAGCGGAAGGTTGATCGCGCCCGGAATATGCCAGGCCTGAAACTCCACCGCCGAGCGCACGTCGAGGATCACATCCTGCGCGGTCCGGTCGGGGAAATCCTCGGCATACCACAGTTCCAATTCACCCTGCAGCAGGTTGGCGCCGATGTACCCGGCCATGTTGACGGGATCCTTGGCGGACCCGTATGGCGGGGCATACGCCAGTTCCAGATTCTGCAGCTGATCGATGGTTAGTCCGGCCTGCAGGGCCGTGGCCAGGACATCCAGACGCTTGTCCACACCATCATAGCCCACCACCTGGGCGCCGAGCAGTTTGCCGGTGTCCGGCGCGAACAGCACTTTCATGTGCAGCGGCGCGGTGCCCGGATAATAACCCGCATGCCCCGACGGATGCAGGTAGATCTTCCGGTACGCGATGCCGGCTTTGTTGAGCGTCCGCTCCGAGGCGCCGGTGGCGCCCCCGGTCATATCAAACACCTTTACCACCGACGTTCCGAAGGTGATCCGGCAGGCTTGCGGACGGCCCAGCAGATTGTCGGCCACACGCCGTCCCTGCCGGTTGGCCGGGCCCGCCAGCGGGATCTGCGCCGGCAACCCCGTCACCCCGTCGATCACCTCGACGGCATCGCCCGCCGCATAAATGTCGGGATCGGATGTCTGCAGATGGTCGTTGACCTGGATGCCGCCCCGCGCCCCGACGGACAACCCGGCAAGTCTGGCCAGCGAGGAATCCGGCTTCACGCCCGCCGACAGCATCACCACGTCCGCCGCCAGGGTCTTGCCGTTGTTCAATTCCACGTCCACGCCGCCATCCGCGCGTTCGCGGAATGCCGCAGCGGCCACCCCCAGGTGCAACCGCACCCCTTTCCACTGCATGTGCGTTTCCATCTCCCGCGCCATTTCCCGGTCCAGTGGCGGCAGGATCTGGTCCTGCAGTTCCACCAGGTCAACGGTCAGCCCGCGGGCATGCAGGGACTCCGCCATTTCCACCCCGATATAGCCCCCGCCGATCACCACGGCGGTTTTTGCGCCGTCATCGACCGCCGCCTTGATCCGGTCCATGTCCGCCACGTTCCGCAGGACCATCACCCGGGAATGCCCAATGCCCGGAAGGCTGGGAACCAGCGGGACGGCGCCCGGACACAACACCAGCTTGTCGTAGGATTCGGCATAGCTGCGGTTGGTCGCAAGTTCACGGATGGTCACCTGTTTGCCGGCCCGGTCAATGGACATCACCTCATGCCCGATCCGCACATCCAGGCCGAGCGAACCCCGCAGGCTCTCCGGGGTTTGCAACAGCAGCGCGTCCCGGGTCCGGATGGCCCCGCCGATATGGTACGGCAATCCGCAATTGGCAAACGACACATGATCTCCCCGTTCCAGCACCACGATTTCGGCGGTTTCATCCAGCCGCCGTGCCCGTGCCGCCGCCGACATCCCCGCCGCCACGCCTCCCACCACAACCAGTTTCATCGTTCCGTCCCCTTTCTCCGGATGCAATCCAGGATCGTCACCGCATGCGGGTTCGCAATCGCATACCACACTTCCCGGCTTTTCCGGTCAGCCCGCACCAACCCCGCCCGCCGCATGCGGGCCAGGTGTCCCGAGATCACCGCCTGGCCCAGGGCGGTTACCCGGACCAGTTCGTGGACCGGCAGGCTGCCCTTCCGGTCCAGCACATCCAAAATGCGCAAACGGTCCGCGTGCGCCAGGGCCTGCAGGGCCTCCGCCATACCCGCCAGTAAATCCGGCCGCAACGCCTTCGCACCTTTAGTTGTGCAAGTATTCATGCGTTCATAATATTGATATATCATGATATGTCAATATATTATCGGTGCAAACCGGGTTGCCGGGCGGATGGTGATTTTCCTCCGTGACAAACCGGGCACCCGGCGTATGATTCGGCCCAACGCACCTTAAGGAATGTGCGGGTATTCACAGGCCGGCCGGTTGCCGGGAAAGGATATTCATGAATCGGATGCGGACGTTTCTGGCGGTTGTTGTTACCGGACTGTGCGTATTGGCGCCGCTTGCCAGCCAGGCGATCAACACCGCCGTTTCACTGGACGTGGCCAGCGCCTACGTCTTCCGCGGTGCAACCTACAACGACAGTTGGGTGCTCCAGCCGGCCCTGGAAGTCAACCGCTTCCTGCCGGAAACATACGGCGATCTCGCCTTCGGAACCTGGGCCAACTTCGATTTCGACGACTACCCGGTGTTGGACATTGAGAAGCACAAGTTCTCCGAGGTGGATTATTACACGTATTATACCCTGCCGGTCAAAGCGGCCGGCATCACGCTCGGTTACAACACCTACACCTATCCCGAAGCCGACGATATCGAGGATGATGTCGACGTGTCGCTGGCGGTCGGTCTCAATTGCCTGCTGGCGCCCACGGTCACCGCCTATTACGGGATCGACGGCGGCATTGACAAGTCCCTCTACGTGAAAACCGCCGTCAGCCACGATTTCACCATCAACGATGACCTATCCATCAATACGGCCGCCGCGCTGGGTTACCTGTCGATTGATGAAGGCGACGATGGCCTGTCCAACGTCTCGGCCACCCTGGGCGTCACCTACAAGATCGTCAGCGCCTCCCTGACTTATTTCGGGCAGCCCGACGATGATCTGCTTCCGGATGTCGAAGATGGCGGATTGTACGATGTCGATCTGGTCGCCAACTTCAATATCAGCTATTCGTTCTGACAACCGCACGTGGCCGGGCGGGCTCCCGGGCGCCTGGACATCCGGCTCGCGTGGACGCTCGCCCTTCAAACCAAACCGGCCCGGGGTCGGGCCGGCTCCAGTCAGACCTTTCATACGGCAATGGACGGCACCGGCTTGGAGGGCGAGACTCCCGGCGAGCCGTCCCTACCATGCGGTGAACTTATGTCGCCAGGTTCAAGAGGCGGATCGCGTTTTCACGTGCAATCTTGCGGAAGGCACTCTCGCTGAGCAGGCCCCGCTTCCGCAGGTCGAGCAGGAATCCGGCCAGCGGCAGGGCCTGGGTGGCAAAACAGATGTCCGTCCCGAACAACAGGCGGTCCTGGAACTCATGCAGGAAACGCGCCGCATGGTCCGGATCCCGTGACAAGGCGTTGAATCCGCTGCCCGCGGAAAGATCACCCAGCAGGTTCGGATATCGCCGGAACAGTTTCGGGACCACCCCTTCCGACCGGACAGGATACCGGGGATAACGGCCGCGGTCCGCCGGCGTATCCAGGGTTCCGATTTCCGCCCAGAAAGCCGGCCCATGTCCCAGGATCTTCAATGTCGGGAACCGGGCCAGCGTGCGTTCCAACTGGGGGAGGCCGGGATCATCGTAGAACCCGTAGGTTCCGCCGATCCGGTCGGCAATGTCGAATATGAACGGGAACCCGGCGGCTTCACAATGGGCAAACAGGTTCTGGCAACGCGGATCCTCGAACGGCAGGTTGGGCATTACCTCGCCCATGCCCTTCACCCCGCGCGTACGGTAATGGTCCAGCCAGCGGTTGAACGGGGCGGAGGGTGAATTGGTCATGCCGCGCGGATCGAGGTTGCAGAAGGGAATGAACCGGCCATTTGACCGTTCGCACATGTCGAGGATGTCCTCGTTTGACTGCGGGAGGTAGGTCTCCGGACCGATCAGCGGCAGCAGCACCCCGCGCTCGATCTCCAGTTCATCATACCGGGCCAGCACCTCGTCCGGTGTGGCGAACACGATGTTTCCATCAGCCGCCGGACAACCGGCCCGGTAGGCGTGTGCGTGGATGTCGATGAACATGGGTTTATCCGTGTTCCGGTGCATACGCCTGCCCGATGAAGACGGCGGACAACAGGGTGAAGACATAGGCCTGGATCAAGGCCACGCCAACCTCAAGCAGGTAGACAAACAGGGCCAGGGGGATCACCGGCAGTGCCCTTAATCCGTATACAAGGATCAGCCCGAGCAGGGAAAACAGCACCAGATGTCCCGCCAGCTCGTTGGCAAACAACCGGATGGTGAGGGCAAACGCCCGGATCAGCAAGCCGACCATTTCCAGCGGCACCAGGATCAACAGGATCGGCCACGGGACCCCCCGCGGGGCAAAATTCGAAAAGAAACCCGTGACCCCATGCCGGATCATGGCCCCGAAAACCATGAATCCCAGCGTGATCGTGGCCAGGCCGCCCGTCACGTTGACATTACTGGTAGCCACCATGAAACACGGTACCAACCCCAGCAGGTTCATGATCAGGATGAATGAGAAGAAGGTGCAAAACAGGGGCGTAAACCGGCGGCCATCCTCCTCGCCGAGGTTGGGAATGGCCACATGATCGCGGATGAACAACACAAACACTTCGGCCAGGTTGGCCAGCCCGGTCGGCACCGGTGCTGCCGGTCGCCGCCGGACGCTGAACCACATCAACGCCAGCAACACCAGCGCGGAAAGCACCACCATGGCGCCATGATGCGTCAGGAAGGGGGGCACCAGGTGGGACATCACCGACCCGGGATCGAAGGGCGTGTCCGCCGTATGATGCAGGATGACCGACTGCACGGCATCATCGACCTCGAGAACCACGTCCGCTGACCCGTTGGTGATCATTCCGGGTCCTTCGGCGCCGGCGGGGGTGCCGGTCGACCGATTGCGCCCGGGTCCAGATGCCGGACCCATTTCCAGGTATCATAAAACCCGACCAGCAGTCCCGCGAACAATCCCATGATCAGCCAGTACGGATAGGTGTCGGACCACTTGTCGAGGCGGTATCCCAGGTATCCAAAGATGGCCATGGAGACGGCCATGACCGTCCCGATGCTGGCCAACGGGCCCCACACATTCGCAAGGCTCCGGGGCTTTTCCCGGATCACAGGTTGAGCATCATCCGGCGGGTTCATAACATGTACGTCCAATCGCATCCATACTAGCCACGTCGCCGGTTCAACCGCAAATGTTTTCGGACGGGTTCACCGTGCACCGTCGAAGGGCCTGCCCTACCATGTGGGACTTCCCCAACTGAACACTGGCCTCTGAACACTTTCCCCGGGCGGTTACTTGCCGCTGAATGAATCCCCTTCCAGCAATCCCGGGGTCAATACGCAGCGCATCTGTTCCACCGTGCGGCAGGCCATCAGGGCCTGCCGTCCATTGGCATCCAGACATTTGGTCATGGTGGCCATGAATTGAAGATGCGGGGAGGCCCCGCTACGCGGCGAGAGGGTCAGGACGAAGATCGTGGAGGGCCGGCCATCGTGGGCGCCGAAGTCGATGCCGGACGGCTTGATGCCGACCGCACAGACCAGCCGGTGAACGGCCGTCGTCCGGGCATGGGGAATGGCCAGGCCGTCATGCATGCCGGTGGAGAGACTCTGTTCGCGGGCCAGCACATCGGCCCGGGCCATGGCCGGATCGTCGATCAACCCCGCCTGGTTCAGCGCGGCCAGCAGTTCGTCGATGACCGCCGTCTTTTCCGACGCCTTGAGCGAGGGCACCATCACGTACCGGTTGAGGGCGGTTGCCAGGCTGTTGCCGGCGGATGACAGGTCGGGCAGGGTGGCGGACCGGTTGATCCGGACCATATCGTTCAGATTGACGGGACGGCGTAATTCACTGACCGTACGCTCAAACTCCGCCAGCACCTCGAACATGGCCGTGCTGACAAAGATGCGCTGGGCATGTTCACAGTCAAAAATCATGTCAGGCCCTGTTCTTCGGAACCGGATGGTCACCGTATCCTTCATCAGCTGGTACAGGTTGGTCTCGTAATCGAGGTTATGGACGAAGAACCCTTCGTCCTCGAATGCCTGCTTCAACTTGTTGGTCAGCAGTTCGGCCGTCTCTTCCGTCGGGAAATGATACACGATGGGTTCGGATACGGCCTGTTGTACCTCCCGCCGCAGACCGCTGCGGGGTGAGGCGAACTGCCAGACCAGCAGGGGCGGCGCCGCCAGGGTGGTGGCAAGGGTCATCAACACGCCGACGCCGAACACTTCGGGCGAGAGCAGGCCGGCGGACAACCCGATGCCGGCAATGATCAGGGCAACTTCCCCGCGCGGCACCATGCCGACACCGATCCGCAGGGCTCCCCGCACATTGAAGTTGCAGATCATGGCCGGAAGCCCGCACCCGACGATTTTTGCCAGCACGGCCAGCACCGTGTAGATGAGCCCGAACATCAGGATCCGGCCATCCATCAGGATACGCACATCCACCAGCATGCCCATGACCGTGAAAAAGACCGGAACCAGCAGGTGGTAAACCGGGTGCAGGTGCTCCTGGATGACATGGCTGATATCCGTCCGGGAAAGGGACAATCCCATGACGTAGGCGCCGATGATCATGGCCAGGCTGGCTTCCTCGAACAACCCGGCGAGGATCAGCGCAAACCCGAGCGCCATGATGGCGATGGCCGAGCGTTCCTTGAAGTATTTCAGCAGCCCGCTGATACGCCGGGATGCAACCAGCCCGATAACCGTCGCACCCAGCCAGATGCCCACCGCCTTGACGGCCACCACCCCGATATGGCCCCACTGGATGCCGCCGCCGTCATGGGTGGCGGATATGATGCCCAGCCCGACCGCCAGCATGATGATGCCGAGCACATCATCAATGACGGCGCCGGCCAGGATCGTGACCCCTTCCGGAGAATCGAGCTTACGTTTCTCGGAAAGGATCCGCGCCGTAATGCCCACGGAGGTGGCGGTCGACATGATGCCGAGAAATATGCAGGCGGGAGACAACATCGTGAACTCGCCCGGCATCAACTTCGGCAGGAGCACCACGCCCAGCAGGCTTCCGGCCAGATACGAGGCGATCACACCGCCCAGCCCCACCAGGGTGCCGGGCAACGAGTACCGGATGAACATCGCGATGTTGGTTTCCAGACCAACCATGAACAGCAGCACGATCGAAGCGATGGAACACAGGCCGTACAGTTCGGGACTTACCGGAAAGGTCGGGCTGAAAACGGGGAAGATGCCATGCGGGAATCCCGGGATTGCGATTCCGCCCAGGAGAAAGGGGCCGACCAGGATCCCGGCCGCCAATTCCCCAAGCACCCCGGGCATTTTCATTTTCTCGAACAGCATGTTGCCGATCCGGGCCACCACCAGAATGATGCCCAACTGGATGACCAGCATCATCATGCGGTGGGTCATGTTGGCCTCCGGGGCGGCCCCGGAAGCATGGCCTTCGGCGGCCAGCAACACAACCGGCATCAGGATCAGAACGACCATCGCGGACAGTTTCCTTCCAAGGCATTTCACGGGTGTACTCCTTCGTGGGGGAAAAACCGGAACATAGAGCGCTTAAAATATTCCGGCGTCAAGCGGATATAAGGTTGGCATAACCGGCTGACTTGAATATTATGATGATCGACGGAACATATATGGCGGATTGCAGCCCCCGGAGGTTTCCATGAACCATCTCAAGATGATACACGAATTCCTGCAGGATCATCGCAATCCCGAGGAAATTCCGCCCACCGGGTTTCCGTTTGTCACCATCACCCGCCAGGCCGCCGCCGGCGGACACCTGCTGGCCCATGTCATAACCACCGATCTCCTGAAGTTCTTCGATGATGACATCATGCAGGGCTGGCATGTGTTCGACCGCGAACTCTGCGAACTGATCGCCCAGGATCCCGAGCTGGAAACCACCATGGAATCCCTGCTGGCCGAACGGTACCGCTCGGAATTCAGCGATTTCATGGAAAGCCTCTTCACCGGCCGGTCCAAGCAGTACATGCTCCAGAAAAAGACCTTCAAGGTGGTGCGCCTGCTGGCCACCGTCGGCAAGGTGATCATCGTCGGGCGCGGCGCCCAGTGCGTCACCCAGGACATGCCCCACGGCATCCACGTCCACGTGATGGCCCCGATCGACCAGCGGACCCGCTGGATGATGCGCAAATTCAACATCCGCAAGGACGAAGCCCGCCGCATGATCGACCGCCAGGATCGGGAACGCCGCCTGTATACCAAGCAGGTGTTCACCAAGGATATCGACGATCCCCTCTTGTATGATGTCACCTGGAACAGCGCCCGGGCCGATCCGCATGAAATCTCGGCCTCGATCATCCACTTGGTCCAGTCCCGCTGGGAAAAATGGAACAAGGAGGAAACCCTCGGCGGGTAATGCCGTTTACAGCTCGATCTGCAACCCGAGTTCCACCACGCGGTTGGCCGGCAGGCGGAAAAACCGGCTCGGATCGGACGCGTTGCGCGACAGGAAGGCGAATACCTGCCGACGCCAGCGCGCCATGGGGGAGACTTCCCGTAACACCAGGGTCTCCTTGCCCAGGAAATACGTGGTCCGCGCCGGATCGAAACTCAATCCGCCCTGCCGGATGGTCTTCAACACCGTGGGCAGGTCGGGATCTTCGCTGAACCCGTATTTGACCAGCACCCCGTACATGCCGTGCCCGTAATCCACGAATTCCACGCGCTCGGAATCCGCCACGCGGGGAACCTCCTCCGTCTGCACCGACAAAATGACCGTCTGCTCGTGCAGTACCCGGTTATGCTTGATGTTGTGCAGCAGGGCACGCGGTACGGACTTCCAGTTGCCGGCCAGGAACACCGCCGTACCGGGAGTCCGGTGCACCTTGCTGCGCGGTATGTCCGCGACAAACATGGGGATCTCGAACGACTGCCGGATGGAGGCCTCCCGCAGGATGGCGCGGCCCCGCCGCCAGGTAACGGCCAGCAGGAACAAGGTTCCGGCCAGGCTCAAGGCGACCCAGCCGCCCGACCATACCTTGGTAAAACAGGAGGCCAGGAACGAAACATCCACCGCCAGCAACACCAGCATCAGCGGGCGCAACCAGCGGCATACCTTCGGGCTCCAGTAATCCTGCAGGGCAAACAGGACCAGAAATTTGGACAGGACCATGGCCATCGACACCGCAATGCCATAGGCGCCGGCCAGCCGGCCGGAATCACGGAACCCCAGCACCAATGCAACGGTGAGAAATCCCAGCAGGACATTCACGCCGGGCACATACACCTGCCCGATGTGCCGGGCCGAGGTGTGCACCACGGCGATGCGCGGCCACAACCCCAACTGGACCGCCTGCCGGGCCAGGGAAAAAGCCCCGGTAATCACCGCCTGCGAGGCAATGATCGTCGCCATCGTCGCCAGGATCACCAGCGGATACAGCCAGCCCGGCGACACCATCCGGTAGAACAGGTTGCCCGGCAGGCTTTCCCCGCCCGACAACAGCAGGGCGCCCTGCCCCAGGTAGTTCAACAACAGGCCGGGCAAAGCCACCAGGTACCAGCCCAGCCGGATCGGGGTCCGGCCGAAATGCCCCAGATCCGCATACATGGCTTCGGCTCCCGTCAACACCAGGAAGACGGAACTCAAGACCCGGAAGGCGGCCAGTCCGTTGTTCCAGAACAGGCGGACCGCCCATACCGGGTTCAAGGCGTGGAGCACGTCCGGGCGATCCAGCAGGGCGGTCAACCCCAGCCACGCCATCACCACGTACCACACCAGCACCACCGGACCGAAAACCACCCCGAGCCGGGCGGTCCCATGCCGTTGGAAGAAAAACAGCATGACCAGGATCGCGACGGCCATCGGCACCACGACCGGCTTGAAGGCCGGGGTGATCTGGTTGAGTCCCTCCACGGCGCTCAATACGGAAATCGCCGGCGTGATCACCGCGTCACCGCAAATCAGGGTGGCGCCCAGGATGCCCACAAAGGTCAATATCACCGGCAGCCGCGGGCTTTTCCGGTTCCGGGTAACCAGCAGCATCAGGGCCAGCAGACCCCCCTCACCCCGCAAATCGGCGCGTAATACAAACACCAGGTATTGAACGGAAATAATGAGCAACAGGGACCAGATGATCAGGGACAGGACGCCCAGCACATTGGCCGGGTCAACCGCCAGGCCGCCTTGCGAGGCATGGAAACACTCCCGCATGGCATACAGGGGACTGGTCCCGATATCGCCGAACACCACCCCCAGGGCCGCCAGGGTCATCCAAACCATCCCGGCCCGTTGACGAAATCCTCCGACCGATGGTGTTGGTTCAACCTGCATCGTGTTCACTCACCAAACCGCTTCCTTCCGGATGGATCCGTGCGCAATGTGCGCCCGATGTAACCGCGCGCCCGCCCTGAGCAAAGTCGAAGGGCTATGAGCGCCTCTCCCCAACCGGTTCAGCCGCACAATCTACGCACGCCATCGCTGACTTACAAGCCGGCGTTTCCCCGCGAAATCCGCTTGAGTCCGCCCCTTCCGGCCCCTATCGTCTGGCGCGTTCAACCACAGCGCGCCGGATGCCGGCACCGAGGGAGAAAAACCATGCAACGACAATCGTTCGACGCCGCCTGGCGGTTCCAACGCTGCGACCCTAAAAGCCTCAACGCATTCGCCCAGGCGCTGACCCCCGCCTTCGACGATTCCAACTGGCGCCTTTTGGACCTCCCCCACGATTGGAGCATCGAGCTCCCGCGTTCCCCGGATTATCCCTCCGGCAGCAATGGCGGCTTCTTCATCGACGGCATGGGCTGGTACCGCAAAACGTTCGATGCCCCCGCCGACTGGGCGGGCAAACGGGTCTGCCTGGAATTCGAAGGCGCCTACCAGAACGCCGAACTCTGGCTGAACGGCCGCGTCCTGGATGAGCATCCCTACGGCTATACCAGCTTCTTCGTGGATCTGACCCGCCTGCTGAAACCCGGCGAACCCAACGTGCTGGCCGTCCGCCTCGATTCCTCCGGATCCCCGCATACCCGCTGGTATGCCGGCTCCGGCATCTACCGCCACGTCTGGCTCCATGTCACGGACCCGGTACATCTGGCCCACGGGGGAACCAGCATCACCACGCCGACGGTCACCGACGCCACGGCCACCGTGAAGGTAAGCGCCGAAATCGACAATACGTCAGCCGCCGCCAAACCGGTCACGCTCCAGTGGCGGGTGCTGGATCCTGCCGGCAAGGAGGTTGCCCGCGCGGAAACAACCGCCACCGCCAAACCCGGCGCCATCATCCCGGCCGCACAAACGATCACGGTCCCCAAACCCCAACGCTGGTCCGTGGATCAGCCGGCATTGTATCGCCTGGAAACCCGCCTGCTCGACACCACGGGCGAACGGGAGACGGCATC
>MHBQ01000025.1 GCA_001803315.1 Lentisphaerae bacterium RIFOXYC12_FULL_60_16 | reverse complement strand
TTGGGGCAATCGCCGGGATGGTCCTGCTGCACTTCGGGGTGCATCGGGCAGGTGAAGACGGCTTTACCCGGCGGCTTCTGCTCCTTCTTCTCCTCGTGTTTAGCGGTGGCGGGCGTTGCCAGAAACGTTTTCCGGCAGTGTTTGCTGCAAAAATAGAACGTCTGCCCGGCGCGTTCCGCCTGGAGCGCCGTTGCTTCGTCCACGGTCATTCCGCAAACCGGGTCTTTGGCCATATCAATTCCTTCGCATTGGATTTTTCCTCGATCAGTTCCGTGACGTGAGCCAAGTTGAATGGTCTATCTCAACCATCTTCAATGACGCGAGGCTACACCATCGGCCCCGTGCGGGGTATGGGGTGTAACCCTGCTTTTGATTGCCAATCGGCCGGGATCGTGCAAGAGTAACGCGGTAGACGAAACAAACGGCGTCGGGTCATGGGATTATGAAAATGGAGACTGCGATGAAAACCCGACAGAAGACGCCGGACCGACCGGCGCGACAGCGTGCGTCTTCCGCCACCCCGCGGGTCTCGTTCCCGGTCGTCGGCATCGGCGCTTCGGCCGGGGGCCTTGAGGCGCTGGAACTGTTCCTTGGACGCGTACCGGCAAACAGCGGCATGGCCTTTGTGATTGTTCAGCACCTGGATCCGACGCACAAGGGCATCATGCCTGAACTGCTGCAGCGGGTGACGGGCATGAACGTGGTCCAGGTCAGGGATCGCACCACGGTGCGCGTCCCGGTCGAGTTTCCATCGTCTTTCAGCGCCGGTCCGCCCGCGAACGCCGAGACACGTCCGGCGCCGCAATTGGCGGCCAGTCTCCAATCCGTGGCGGATCAGTTGATCCTGCAGCATTACGCCCCGCCGGCCGTGCTCGCCAATGACAAGGGCGACATCCTCTACATCAGCGGCCGTACCGGCAAATACCTGGAACCGACCGCCGGCAAGGCCAACTGGAATGTCTTTGCCATGACCCGTGAAGGGTTGCGCTACGAGGTGGCCGATGCCTTCCAGACCGTGCTCCGGCAAAAGGGAGGAACTCACCACCTCGAAGGAGGAGATGCAGTCAATGAACGAGGAGCTGCAAACGGTCAACGCCGAATTGCAGGCCAAGGTGGACGAGCTTTCGCGGGCCAGCAACGACATGAAGAACCTGCTCGACAGCACGGACATCGCCACGCTCTTCCTGGACAAGGATCTCAATGTGCGGCGGTTCACCGCCCTGGCGACCAAAATCATAAAGCTCATACCCCGGGATGTGGGCCGGCCTTTCACCGACCTGGCCTCCGAGTTGCGCTATCCGGAGCTCGCCGGGGATGCGCGAGAGGTCCTGCGAACGCTGACCGCCGTGGAAAAGCCGATCGCCACGCGCGACAACCGCTGGTTTACGGTACGCATCATGCCCTACCGCACCCTGGACGACCGGATCGACGGCGTGGTGATCACGTTCACGGACATTACGGTATCCAAAACGCTGGAAGCGCAGTTGCGGAGCCGTCAATCGGCTCTTGAAAAACACGCCGCCGTGAGCGCCAAGGGAAGGGGCTAGGAATTAGGGGTTAGGTACTAGCCACTAGCGCCTAACGCCTAACCCCTTCTTGACAGACAACGGGAGGCCACGATGAAAAAGTCCACGCTGCGCCGCCGCGCCGAAGCCAGCCTGCCGCAGCGGTCGCGGAAACACCCGGCCGGAGTGGACGGCCCGAAGTCAGCCGCCGACACCCAGCGGCTGCTCCATGAGTTGCAGGTTCACCAGGTTGAGTTGGAGATGCAGAACGCGGAGCTTCAGGAATCACGTGATCTCACCGAAGTGCTGATCGAGAAATACACGGACCTCTATGATTTCGCCCCGGTCGGCTATTTCTCCCTGGATGAAACGGGGCACATCCTGGCGGCCAACCTGACGGGGGCCGCATTGCTGGGCGTGGAACGGTCCCGGTTTATCTCCCAATCCCTGCGGCATTTTGTGGCGCCTCGCTTCCGTCCCGTCTTCCATGACTTCCTCGCCACGGTCTGTGCCGGAGCCGCGAAACAGGCCTGCGAGATGAAGCTGCTGAAGCAGGACGGCACGTTCTTCTGGGCCAGCCTGCACGGCGGTTTCCGGGACTCTCTCGGCGGTCCGCAGGAAGTGTGTTGGGTGGTGGTATCAGACATCACCGCCCTCAAGCAGGCACAGGCAGACCAGCGCCTCCTGGAGACCGTGTCGGCCTCAAATGCGGCGCTGAAGCAGGAGATTGCCCGGCGCCAGGCGGTGGAGGCAGCCCTGCGGAAGAGCGAAGCGCATCATCGCGATCTGCTGGAACAGTCCCGCCGCATGCAGGCCCAGTTACGGGCGGTGTCCCGCCGGCTCATCCAGACGCGGGAGGAAGAACGCCGACGCATCAGCCGCGATTTGCATGACGACATCTCGCAAACCCTGGCGGGCATCAACGTCCAACTGGAAAACCTGGCACGGGAACCCACGTTCAACCCCAGGGTGCTCCGGCGGAAGATCGCCCGCACGCAACGGGTGGTGGAAAAGTCCGTGGCCATCGTCCATCGATTCGCCGTGAAACTGCGCCCGACATCCCTGGACGATTTGGGGCTGATCATTACCCTGCAGGCCTGTCTGAACAATTTCATGAAACGGACGGGTATCCGTGTGAATTTCACAACGTTTGCCGCCGTGGAGGAGTTGAACAACCGCCAGCGCACGATGCTCTATCGCACCATCCAGGCCGCGCTCGACAATGTGGCCAAACATGCGTATGCCAGCCGGGTAACGGTCAATCTATGCCGGGACGCGGACACGATTCAGCTTGAGATTATCGACGACGGCAAGGGCTTCGACGTGGAACGGCTGATGCGCGTCAAGGGCGGCCAGCGCCTGGGCCTGATCGACATGCGCGAGCGGGCGGAGATGCTCGGCGGCACGTTCAATATCGAATCCAAGCCCGGCATAGGCACCACCCTCCATGCGCAGATTCCCCTTCATCAACGGCAACGGTCGTAGGGCACTGGCCGCCACCCGTCATGGTGATTACAATGCTTCCTTGGTAATCATTTTTTTGTCAACCGGTAAATGGGACAAGAACCTTTCTATTGCACCCATCATTTTGGGCGGGCCGCACACATAAACGTTTTTATTGAAGTTAGAAATATTTGCCCTGAGAAATTTTTCCGTGATCAAGCCGTGCGAATATTTTTTTCCGGCTTCATCCGATAAAATATTAATGAAGTTCTTACCCAATATTTTTTTAAATTCACTTCTCAATATAATGTCCGCTTCCCTTTTGTTGGCGAAAATCAACTGGTTATCGCCAATTTCATTTCGCGACTGGAGGTATCTGAAGATGGCAATAAAGGGAGTGACGCCTGCGCCGCCGGCAATAAAAACCCCTTCGTTTTTGTAGGCAATTGAGCCAAAGACGCCATGCAGGATCAACTCATCGTGCTTCTTTAGTTGCAGAAGTTCGTTGGTAACCCCCTTATGCGCGGGATAGGTCTTGATGACAAACTGGAGATAATCCTCCTGTGGCAGACTGGTAAAAGTAAATGGTCTATTTTTATCCTGCCACCCTTTTTTGTTTATCGATATTTCGGTGGCTTGCCCGGGAGAAAAGTGGAACCGTCGAGGTTTTTCAGTGTCAATCTGCAACACATCGTGGGTGAGGTGTCTGAGCGATTTAATTTTTACATAATACTTTTTCATGGCTTGCGCGGGTCGTCCTTCGCTTCGTTCTCGACATGATCAGGACTTTCCCGCCTCCTCGCTTGAGTCATCCTATTCCACCTGTGACGCCGCGAAGTCCCAGTTTGCCAGATGGTCCAGGAAGGCCTGGACGAAGTCCTTCCGGCGGTTCTGGTAGTCGAGATAGTAGGCGTGCTCCCAGACGTCGCATGCCAGGAGCGCGGTTTGCCCGTGCGCGAGGGGCGTATCCGCATTGGACGTCTTGACGATCTTCAGCGTGTCGCCTTCCTGCACCAGCCAGGCCCATCCGCTCCCGAACTGGGCCATGGCGGCTTCGGTGAAGGCGGTCTTGAAGGCATCGAAACTGCCGAACGCGGCATGGATCCGCTCCGCCAGCTTGCCGGTCGGCGCGCCGCCGCCGTCGGGTTTCATGCTCTTCCAGAAGAACGTGTGATTCCAGACCTGGGCGGCATTGTTGAACAGACCCGCCTGATCCGATTTGCCCGCCGTCTGCCGGATGATCGCTTCCAGCGGAAGACCGGCCATCTTCGCGCCGGCCGTGAGTTTGTTCAGGTTGTCCACGTAGGCCTGATGGTGCTTGCCGTAGTGGACGCCCAGCGTCCGCGCCGACAGGTGCGGTTCCAAAGCATCCTGCGCGTAGGGCAGGGCCGGCAGCAGGAAAGCGGGTGTGTCTCCACCGGCGGCCGGAGCCTTCCCGGGTGCCTGCGCTTTCGCCGTGATCGCCATGCCCATCAACGGCACCAGAACCAATATCGCCAACCAACCCTCGTTGAAATACGGATTCATCTTTCGCTCTCCTTGTATCCGGTTCCGTTATTCGCCATTTCGGCTCATATTCCCGCGCCCTGTGATAGCGCATCGTTTTGCCGGACATGGTATTCGATGGCGCCCGGTGATTCTATGGGGTGAGGACCCCATGGCGGTAGGAAGGCGGCGGTAGGGTTACACCCCATGGAAGGAAGCCGGTTCACGAAGCAGGATAGTCTGGGTATAACTTGTAAGGAGGTGCTGTTGTGCCCATAGACAGCCTGAAATTTCCGGACCACTTCATATGGGGCACGTCCACGGCGGGCCACCAGGTGGAGGGCGGCAACGAATTCTCCGACTGGTGGGCGTGGGAACAGAAGGGCTTGATCGAAGACGGGACGGTATCCGGCCGCGCCATGGATTACTGGAACCGTCATGAAGAGGATCATGCCCTCATGGCGAAGCTGGCTTACCAAGGGTTCCGCCTCGGCATCGAATGGTCCCGCGTCGAACCCCAGAAGGACCGCTTCGATCATGACGTGATCGAACATTATCGGCGTATTCTTCAATCCCTTCGCAATCACGGATTCACCATTTGCCTCACCCTGCACCACTGGGTCATTCCACGCTGGGTCGCCGAGCAAGGCGACTGGCTGAATCCCGAGACGGTGAATCAGTTCCTGCGGTACGCGAAGTACGTGGTCAAAGAACTGGGCACGTTTCCCGACTACTGGGTGACGATGAACGAACCGATGGTTCCGGCGATCCTTGGAAATGTTCTGGGCCGGTTTCCTCCGCAACGCCATTCGATCAGGGCATACCGCGCCGTAGCCAGAGCCTGTCTTCGCGCCCATGCGGGGACCTATCACCTGATTCACACGGCGCATCCGCAGGCGCCGGACGGGACGCGGTCCAAGGTGGGCGTGGCGATGGCGTATCCCTGGATTGAGCCATGGAACTCGCCGGGTCCCGCGGGCTGGTACGAGCACTTTGCGGCCTTCATCGCCCGACGCGCGGCCTTTGCGGGGTGGGATCACACGATCCGCACGGGGAAACCGCACTGGATCCATGGCGGGCCCGCCATTCCCGGCGTCCAAGACTCCTACGATTACTGTGGAATCAACTATTACACCCGGGCGTCCCTGAAATACGACCGGCGAAGACGCGACGCGTACTGGATCGACGATACCAAGGTTCATCCGGGTATCCCGGTGACCCAGATGGGTTGGCAGATCTATCCGGAGGGGCTATATCGCACGATCCGCTCCGTATGGGAACGATTTGGGAAACCGATACTCATCACCGAGAACGGCATCGCAGACGATACGGATGAGCAACGGCCGGGTTACATCGTCGAGCATCTCGCGCAGGTTCACCGGGCCCTTCGGGAAGGCATCCCGGTTCTCGGTTACTACCACTGGTCATTCGTGGACAATTTCGAGTGGCGGGAGGGCTTTGCGAAGCGATTCGGTCTGATCGCCGTCCGGCACGACGACCCGGATCTCATACGCGCCCCCCGCCGCAGTGCGTATCTTTACTCGGAAATCGCGCAACAGAACGCGGTAACAAGGAAAACCGTCGAGGCCTATGCGCCCCAGGCCGTGGCGACGGTCTTTGGCGATGGAAATGGCAGGGGCTAGGGGTTAGGAGTTAGGGGCTAACGCCTAATCCCTATCAGAAGAAAGGACAGACACATGAGCCGTGACGAGACGCAACAGCAGGCCTCGACCGCAGACGCCATTACGATGATACCCGGGAACCGGGGATCCAGACTTGTGATTCTCTCGGCCAGCTCCGGCAGCGGACACACGCGCGCAGGCGAAGCGCTGGAAGCTGCCGCTGCGGACGTTCCCGGCATTTCCTCGGTGCGGCACATCGACGTGCTGGAATATGCGTCGGCCCTGTTCGGGGAACTCTATGCGGACCTTTACAAGCAGATGGTCAGCAAGACTCCTTCGCTCTGGGGATGGTGGTATGACAAAAGCGATACGCCGTGGAAGAGCGAACATTTTCGCGTCGCCATGGAACGCTTTCAAATGAAACCGCTCATGGAGTGTCTGAAAGCCGAGAAGCCGGATATCACCATCTGCACGCACTTCCTGGCCTCCGATATCGTCTCCTACATGCTGCAACACGAAAAGTTGTCCACGCGACATGCCGTGGTCGTGACCGATCTGCATGTTCATGCCATGTGGTTATGCCATCAGTTTGAACGCTATTTTGTTCCCACGGATGAATCGTCATATTACCTGCGCCAGATTGGGTTTCCGGACGATCGCATCACGGTTACGGGCATACCCATTCATCCGGCGTTTTCAGGGAACCTGGATCGGGAAGCGCTTCGAAGACGATACGCGGTCGATCCCTCGGTGCCCGTTGTGCTTCTCTCGGCGGGAACCTTCGGCATGGAATCGAGCCTGGTGGCGGTTCGCGCCCTCATGAACCTGCAACAGCCTGCGCAAATCGTGGCCCTGTGCGGAACCAACGCCGACCTCCGCGCCGAAGTGGTGGACGCGACCAGAGCCGCGCCGGCACATTTAAAGTTCAGGGCGCTGCCCTACACCGCCGCCATGCATGAATGGATGGCGATCTCCACCCTCCTCATCGGCAAGCCGGGCGGACTGACGCTGTCGGAAGCGATGGCGAGCGCCCTGCCGATGATTCTCTTGAACCCGATCCCCGGACAGGAAGCGATCAATGCGGCAAGCATGCTCGAGCAGGGCGTGGCCGTGAGCCCGACGGATGTCGTCACCCTTCCGTACAAAGTCGACCGGTTGCTGCAAGAACCACACCGCCTTGCCGGGATGCGGGATCGGATGAAGCAACTGGCGCAACCCCGGGCGGCCCATACGATCCTTGAGACCCTGCTCGGAGCCCAGCGCGTGTAGATGGAAGCGAGCCCGTCACGGACCGTCACCTCGCCGGCTGTTGTGGCGACCTTTGCGCCAGGGCCTCCATCAGTTTGTCGAACGGCTGGTTGAACTTGGTGACGCCTTCGTCCTCGAGTTGTTGGGTCACCTTGTCGAGGCTGATTCCGAGTTCCGGCAATCGCTTCAATACCTGCGCCGCCTCGGCAACCTCGTTTTCGAGGCGGGCCTGTGGGTCTCCATGGTCGCGATAGGCGTCGAGGGTCTCGACCGGAGCCGTGTTGACCGTGTCCGGTCCGATGAGGGCCTCCATATGCTTCACGTCGCTGTAATCCGGGTTCTTGGTGCCGGTACTGGCCCAGAGGAGCCGCTGGACGCGAGCGCCCTGCGCCGCCAGAATCCTGAACCGGTCGCTGTCGAATATCTCCCGGTAGATTTGGTAGGCCATCTTCGCGCTGGCGACCGCCACTTGCCCGCGCACTTCCTTCGCGAAGTCCGCCTTCCTGCCGCCTTGCGAGAGGATTGGCTCCAGCATCGGATCAACCAGCGCATCCAGGCGGCTCACAAAGAAACTGGCCACCGATGCCACATGCTTCACGGCCTGCCCCCGGCTCGACCGCGCCTCGATGCCGGCGATGTAGGCTTCCGCCACCTGGCGGTAACGCGGCAACCCAAAGAGCAAGGTTACGTTGACATTGATGCCTTCGCCAATGAGTTGACGGATGGCGGGCAGCCCTTCGACCGTGGCGGGGACCTTGATAAAGACGTTGGGCCGGTCCAGGGCGCCCCACAACCGGCGGGCTTCCTGCAGCGTGCCGTTGGTGTCGTGTGCCAGGTGCGGATTGACCTCCAGGCTGACATACCCGTCTTTGCCGTCCGTCCGGTTATAGAGAGGCCGAAACTCGTCGGCGGCGCTTTGTACGTCGCGACGACTGATCGCCTCATAGATTTCCCTGGCGATCTTTCCCTTGACCGCCATGCCGCGAATGGCTTCGTCGTAATCGTGGCTGTCAACAATAGCCTTCTCGAAGATGGATGGATTCGATGTCATCCCCCGCAGTCCATCCTCCTCGATCAGACGCCGGAGCCCGCCGCCGACAATCAGGTCACGCCGGATGTAGTCCAGCCAGATGGACTGTCCGAGTGTTTCCAATTGTCGCAGCGGGTTTGTTCTCCAGCATCTCATTTCCACAGGCGCATCGCTCCGGTTATCAGCGTCTGGCTTTATCCACCGCCTTTTGCGCGACTTGACGCGCCTTGTCCACGATTTTCCGGGCATCGTTCCGGGCTTCCTGGACAACCCCTGCCGCGGCTTGTTTGACGCGCCCCACGGCCTGGTCGGTCTGGCCCTGTGCACGCAGTTTGTCGTTGTTGATCAATGCTCCCGCCGCTTCTTTGATGCGGCCCTTCGCCATGTCGATTCTGCCACCCATGATGACTCCTTTCGTTCTGAATTGGCTGAAAGGTTGTCGGCGGATATGTTTCACACCCGCCGGCAACCGTCAGCGGTTACTTGGTCGCCGTTGCATCCACCGTCATCAGGTTCTTGACGGTGGTCACACCCTGAACATCCGCGATGAGTTTGGAGACGAGGGATATTTCGGCCGCATTCCGGGCAATGCCGGTCAATGTGACTTCGCCATTCCGCGTCTCGACCTTGGTACGAATTGAACTGGTTGAAGCATGGGTCACCAGCACGGTCTTGACCAGGGCGGAGACGGAGGCGTCGTCCATCTTCTCGATGGTCGTTCGTTCGGGCTTTACGGGAGCCGCTGCCACCGTCATTTCATTCTTAACCGATGTCACGCCTGCGATATCCTTGACGTATTCGCCGGTCAATTCCTTCTGGGCTGAGCTGGACGCTTCGCCTTTAAGCGTCACGACTTTATCCTTCACGTCGATAATCGTTTTGCCGGCGTTGACATTACGATGGAACAACAGGGCGAGTTTGGCCTTCCGGGCGATCCAGAGGTCGGTGTTTTCGGCGGCGACTTCCGCCTTGGTTGCCAGTTGATTGTCCACGCCGGTAACCCCGGGCAGGTTCGACGCGGTTACCTGCGCCAATGCCTTGGTGGAATCGTCCGCCGTGGTTCCGGTCAAGGTGACGACGCCATCCTTGGCGGCGATTTTGACCGCATCGTCCTTAAGGAAGGTCATGTAGACATAGGTTTCCTTGAAGGACTTCTCGATCGCATCATCGGCCTCCGATGCGCGCACCGGTGTGCTGTTGATGAACAGGGCGGCTATGATTGCCGCAAACACCACGGGATATACTGCTTTCCGCTTCATGCTACTGCCTCGTTTCATTATGTTATTGGGGACATCCCCGATTTACCGTGAACCGTTCCATACGCGTCTGACACTAGGCGATGGGCCATTGGATGGCTATAGGGTGTTACCCCTATGGCCGACTGGCCCGGTCAGTAGGGTAACACCCCATGGCCGGTGAGCGGTTTCCGGGTATAGGCTGCTGGCTGACGATCAATTACCGGTACGGAGCGGTAAGACTTATCGGTCGGTTCGTCCGCCTGAAGGAGGTTCAGACATGTCCGCACACGATCCGGTCCCGGTGGTTGCCGAGCATGCGGGCGCCGCCACGGAAGGCATCATCGAGGTCCGACGCCAGGAGTCCCTGCTGAAGACCGGGGCCCTGCAGGATGCGATTTTCAACAGCGCCAATTTCTCCAGCATTGCCACCGATGCGAAGGGGGTCATCCAGATCTTCAACG
>MHBQ01000024.1 GCA_001803315.1 Lentisphaerae bacterium RIFOXYC12_FULL_60_16 | reverse complement strand
GGACGATGGTGGGCGGGATTGTGGGCGCTCGGATTGCCTATGTGGCGGCAAATTGGGAAACCTACCGGGAAACACCGCTGAAGGTATTTGCCATATATGAAGGCGGATTGATCTATTACGGGGGTTTTTTCGGGGCTGTACTGGCGTTGGGGGCCTTTGCGTGGCATCGCCGGAAGCCACTCCTGCCGTTCATGGATTTCGTGGTGTCGGCGGTGCCGCTGGGGCACGCCTTTGGGCGGATTGGCTGTTTCCTGAACGGGTGTTGCCATGGCATGCCGACGGACGGTATCCTGTCGGTCCGTTACCCGGTACGCAGCATGCCGTGGTGGTGGCAGGTGGAGCAGGGGCTGATTGACCGGTTTGATCCGCAGGCGTTGCCGGTATATCCCGTGCAGTTGTACGAGGCCGGGTTCAATCTGGCCCTGTACGGGTTGCTGTGGGTGACCTACCGCCGTGGCCGGATGCCCGGCCGGGTCATGGTCATGTACCTGCTGGTCTATCCGGTCGGACGGTTTCTCCTGGAGTGGATGCGGGGCGATCCCCGTCATCATCTCGGGTATTTTACAACGGCCCAGTTATTCAGCATGACGTTGTTCATGTTCGGATGGGGATTGTATATCCATGCGCGACGTTCCAATCGTTCAGCTTGAGGTGCCCGGTTCAGCCGGCGGATGGCGTCTGGACCGGTTTGTAACCGGTTGTCTTCCAGCTCTTTCCCGTGCACGGGTACAGTCGCTGATCCGGGAGGGGCGGGTAAACATACCCGGTCAACGGATCCGATCCAACCTGCGGGTAAAACCCGGCATGATCGTCGGGGTCTACATTCCCCCTCCGGAACCGGTCAACCTGGTGCCGGAAGCCATCGCCCTGGATCTCCTGTTTGAAGACGGCGATATCCTGGTGATCAACAAGCCGGCGGGACTGGTGGTGCATCCGGCTCCGGGTCATGCAAGGGGAACCCTGGTTCATGCCTTGTTGTATCATTGCCGGGATCTTGCGGGGGTGGGTGGCGAACAGCGCCCGGGGATTGTTCACCGTCTGGACAAGGATACCAGCGGCGTCATGGTGGTGGCCAAAAACGATGTGGCGATGCAATCGCTGGCCGGTCAGTTCAAGGATGGAACCATACGCAAAGAATACGTGGCACTGGTGGCGGGGACGCCTCCCGGTTCCGGAACGGTGGATACCCTGATCGGGCGCAACCCGCTGGACCGCAAGACGATGTCGGCCAAACCCCGTGCCGGTCGACGTGCCGTTACGCATTTTAAGTTGGAGGAACGTCTGGGGCCGGCATCCCTGGTAAGGGTTCGCATTGAAACCGGTCGAACCCACCAGATCCGGGTGCATTTTGCCCATCTTGGGCACCCGGTGCTGGGTGACAAGCAATATGGCCGGACCCGGGGTACACGCCTGCCGGTACCGGTTCACCGGCAGATGTTGCATGCCCGGAGGTTGGAGTTCAAACACCCACGCCATCAGGATGTTCGGGCCTATGAAGCGCCGTTGCCGGCCGATTTTGCCCTGGTCCTGGAGACGTTACGGTCCATTCGGGACTCTTGACAAGCCGGTTGCCGTTCCTGACAATGCCCGTTCTCAAGGAGTGAAAAGGTGATGAATGTTCGACGTGAGGTGGTGCCGTTCCTGGCGGCAACCTGGGTGCTGGTGGGGGTGGTTCTGGTGCTGGGTCTGGTTTTTGGCGTTGGTCCGTACCGGCTCAGCATTCCGATGGTAGGGTTCGGTTTGGTGATGAGTGGTTATTTCCTCTATTTTTTCCGTGATCCGGAACGGACCGTGCCCGCGGGTGTTCAGAATCTGGTGGCGCCTGCGGACGGGGTCGTGGCGCGTATTGTCCGTATGCGCGAGGACCAGTACCTGAAGGCCGATACGGTTCGGATCAGCATTTTCCTGAGCCTGTTCGATGTGCACGTCAATCGCAGCCCGCTGGCAGGCCAGGGGACGTTCCTGGGGTATTTCCCCGGTAAGCGTTTGTTTACATTCCATGAGAAATCCTCGGACGTCAACCAGCACAATTCAATCCTGATCGAGGGAAGTGGAACCCGTTGTCTGCTCAACCAGATTGTCGGGCCGGTCTGCCGCCGGGTGGTGTATTGGCCGGATCACAACCGGCCGGTGGCGCTTGCCGGTGGGGAGCGGATCGGGATGATGAAGTTCGGATCCCGGCTGGACCTGTATTTCCCGGATGGCGATGTCACGATTACTGCGCGGGAAGGGGACCGGGTCAGTGCCGGAGCGTCGGTTATCGGCCAGGTGAAAGGAACCCGATGAACAAGCATTTCGAGCGATTCACCCGGAGTCATCCGTTGTTTTTCAACTGGCGTCAGCTGATTCCCAGCATCGTTACGCTGGCGGCGATGCTTTCCGGTTTCCTGAGCATCCTGTTGACGTTTGAAGGCATGCATAAGGGGAATCCGGACTTGTACCGCCTCTCGGCGCAACTGATCATGCTGGCGATGATCCTGGACGGGTTGGACGGCAATCTGGCCCGCTGGTTGAAGGGGCAAAGTGAATTCGGGGCTGAATTGGATACCTACGTGGATCTCACGGCGTTTGGTATTGCCCCTGCAATTTTGATCTTTGCCGTGACCCTGCAAAGCAAGGATCCCATGTGGCGCGTATTGTTGCCGTCCGCGGTTGCCTTGTCCGGCGTGGTCCGGTTGGCCCGCTTCAAGGTGCGTGACCCCCTGCGCGGGCAGGGGGGATATGCCGGCCTGCCCATCACGGCCAATGCCGGCTGGGTGTCGATGCTGGTATTCATCAGCCAGACGCCGCCCTATGACCAGTTCTCGCTGAACCAGGGATGGATGGCGATCCTCTTCCTTACGGGAACCGCCGTCTTCATCACCCTGCAGGTGACCAACCTCCGGTATCCGAAACCCACCAAGAAAGCGGCATTGTTCATCCCCTGCATGTTCCTGGTGGGATTGATGTTTGTTCCGGGCAAGCAATTGTCGGTACGGGCTGCCGTGCTGATGTTGTCCCTCGGCGTGTTGTACATCCTGATTGGTCCCCTGTTTGTCAAGGGGGTGGAAGTGCACAAGGCCCGCCGTGAAGCCCGCCTGGCGGCCGGCCTTCCGCAGGAGCAGGAACCGGACGAAGACGAGGACGAGGATGTGGACGCGTGACCATTCGCCGGGTACTGGACGGTGTGGAGGCGTATCTGCGCCACGAAATGGATGACGGACGTGTGCTGGCGGATGTTTCCCCGGCCGTGGTCAGGGCGCTGGCCGCCCCGCTTCCGCCCCGTCGGGAAAAGCGGAAACCCGCACCGGTTCCCGTCCTGACGCCAACCGTGGATACCGTTTCGCCGACCGTCGACCCGGCCGTTGCGGGAAAGGATCCCGTGAAGGTTCTGGCGGATATCGCGGGCCGTGTCGCCGAATGCCGGCGGTGTGTGCTCTGCAAGCAACGGAACCGGACCGTTCCCGGGCAGGGCAATCCGCATCCCGAGCTGATGTTCGTGGGGGAAGGGCCCGGCGCCGACGAGGACCGGCAGGGGCTTGCCTTTGTGGGCCGGGCGGGGCAGTTGCTGACCCGCATGATCACGGCCATGGGGTTTACCCGTGACGAGGTGTTCATCGGGAATGTGGTCAAATGCCGGCCGCCGGACAACCGGACCCCCCTTCCGGATGAAATGGAAGCCTGCCTCCCCTTTCTACGCGAACAGATTGCCGTATTGAAGCCACGGGTGATCGTGGCCCTGGGGGCCACGGCGGTACTGGGGCTGACACAGGCCAAAGGGATCTGCAAGCTGCGTGGAAACTGGATGCTGTTCGACGGCATCGACCTGATGCCGACCTTTCATCCCGCCTACCTGTTGCGTAATCCGCCGGCCAAGCGCGAGGCATGGGAAGATCTTAAAGCGGTTTTGGTCCGGTTGGGCCGGCCGGTTCCACCGGTCGGATCCGGCAAATCCGGTCAGAGCAGTTCCGGCTGACGGTTGCCGGGTTTGATGCCGAACCGTTCGTAGCAGCGGGGGGTTGCCACGCGGCCCTTGGGGGTTCGCTGCAGATACCCTTCCTGGATCAGGTACGGTTCGTAAACTTCCTCGATGGTGCCCGGTTCTTCGCCGACCGACACCGCGATGGTATTGACCCCCACGGGTCCCCCCGCGAATTTGAACAGGATGGACTCGAGGATGCGTTTATCCATCTCATCCAATCCGTTCCGATCAATGTCGAGCATGGACAGGGCGCGATCCGCCACATCCTGGGTGATCACGTTGTCGGCGCGGACCTGGGCGTAATCGCGGACGCGGCGGAGGAGATTATTGGCAATCCGGGGGGTCCCGCGGGAACGTTGGGCAATTTCCATGGCGCCCGCAGATTCCACCTTCACGTTCAGGATGCCGGCCGACCGCTGGATGATGTGGTGCAGGTCCTCGGCACGATAATAATCGAGGCGGTTGGTGATACCGAAGCGTGTCCTCAGGGGGGCGGACAGGAGTCCACTGCGCGTGGTGGCGCCCACGAGGGTAAAACGCGGCAGATCCAGCCGGACGGACCGGGCTCCGGGCCCCTGTTCCAGCATGATATCGATCACGAAATCCTCCATGGCCGCATACAGGTATTCCTCGACGGACTTCTGGATACGGTGGATTTCGTCGATGAACAGGATATCGCCGGGTTCCAGGCTGGTGAGCAGCCCCGCCAGGTCGGCCGGTTTGTCGATGATCGGCCCGGAGGTGATCTTGAGATGGGTTCCCATGGCGCCGGCCAGCAGGTAGGCCAGCGTGGTTTTGCCGAGCCCGGGCGGCCCGGAGAGCAGGACGTGGTCCAGCGATTCCGAGCGGGCGCGGGCGGCTTCCACGGCGAGTTCCAGCCGTTCACGGACCTTGTTCTGGCCGGTGAATTCGGAGAAGGCAACGGGGCGCAGGCTGGTTTCGAATTCCCGGTCCGGTTGATTCAGTTCGCGGGTGGGGGGAGGGACCTGGCTCATGACACATCCTTGTCTTTGGCGCCGGACAGGGCGCGCTTGATGATGGCCTCAACGGTCCAGGGGGCGCCGGACTGGATGGCCAGGATATCCATGACCATTTTCCGGGCGGTGTTTTCCTTGTGGCCGAGGGCGATGAGGGCCATGACGGCGTCCCGTCCCACGGCGTCGTCATCGGGTCCGGCGGTGGCGCTGCGGGATTCCATCCGGTCGGCTTCCGGGAGGCGGTCCTTGAGTTCCAGCACCAGGCGTTCGGCGGTTTTCTTGCCGACACCCGTGATCTGGCTGAGCCGGCGCACATCGTGTTCGTCGATGGCCCGCACCAGTTCGCGGACGGTCAGCCCGCTCAGGATGGACAGGGCCGTACGGGGGCCGATGCCCGTCACGTCGATCAGCAGGAGGAACATGCGCCGCTCGGACTCCTGGTTGAAGCCGTAGAGCTGGTGGATGTCCTCGCGGATATGGTCATAGGTGACCAGGCGGCATTCGGACTGGAGGGGGGGCAGCCGGTCGAAGGTGTTGAGCGGGACGAGTATCTCGTAGCCGATACCGCCGACATCGAGCACGACCCGTGTGGGTTGTTTCTCAACCAGTATTCCGCGAACAAACGTGATCATGACCGTTCACCGTTCATAGGGATTCGGGCATCAGGACGGCATGCCGGCTGCAGTTGTTCAGGTGGCATATGGCGATGGCCAGGGCGTCCGCGGCATCCTCGGGCGGTGCCGTCCGCAGGCCCAGCAGGGACATGACCATGCGTTGGACCTGTTCCTTGGTTGCGCCGCCGAATCCGGCCACAGCCTGCTTGACGCGCCGGGGTTCGTATTCGTACATCGGGCGTCCGGTCCGCGCGCCGGCGGCGATTACGGCTCCGCGTGCCTGCCCGAGGATCAGCGCCGTGCGTGCATTGCGGCAGAAGAAAACGCCTTCCAGCGCCAGTGCGGTGGGTTGATGTTCGTCCACCAGTTCCTGGATCCGGTTGGCCAACCGGAGCAGGCATTCGGAAATCCGGCAGTCCTGCGGGAATCGTATGGTATCGAACATCACGGACGACAGGCGGGACCCCACGGCATCGACCACGCCAACCCCGGTACACCGGAGGGCGGTGTCAATACCCAGGACCCGTGCAGGCTGGCTCATGGTGGTGGACTCCGTTGGCCGGCGGGTAGCGCCGGGGGTCAGGCGGATTTTTCCATTTCCTCCATGACCGCTTCGCTCATCTCCATATTGGTGTAAACGTTCTGGACGTCATCGTTGTCTTCCAGGTCGCCCACGAACCGGAGCACGTCGGCGGCGACGGACTTGTCGTTGACGGGCACCATGGACAACGGCAGCATGGAGACTTCGGCCGAAGTCGCCTTGATGCCGGCTTTTTCCAAGGCGTCGCATACCGCGGTCAACGTCTGGGGGTCGGTGATGATTTCAAACTGGTCTTCCTCCCGGGTCATGTCGTCGGCGCCGGCCTCGAGGACGATTTCCATCAGCTTGTCCTCCTCAACGCCCTCGGCATCGACGAGAATCTGGCCCTTGCGGTTGAATCCGCGGCTGACAGATCCGACGGCGGCGAAGTCCCGGTTGTGGCGGTTGAAGATGTGCCGGATTTCCGCAGCGGCGCGGTTCTTGTTGTCCGTCAGCACGAAGACGAGGACGCCGATTCCGCCGCCGGCATATCCCTCGTAGGTGACTTCATCGTAGGTAACGCCGCCCAGTTCGCCCGCGCCTTTCTTGATGGCCCGATCGATGTTGTCGGCCGGCATGTTGACGCTCTTGGCCTTGAGGATGGCGGTGCGGAGTGACGGATTGGTCTCGGGATTACTGCCGCCCCGCTTGGCCACCACGGTCAATTCCTTGCCGATCTTGCTGAACGCCTTGCCCCGCTTGGCATCTGCGGCGCCCTTCTTATGTTGAATGGTTTTCCATTTACTATGACCGCTCATGTTTCGCTCCGTTTCTGCTGATCATCCGCTTGGTGCGGATGGTGGCCGGCACTGCCTTCGCCGGCCGGCATGTTAAACCCCACCAGTTCCGGCGGGCTGTCGCCTTCAAAATCCTGCATCCACCCCTGTTCAAACTCCAGACGTTCCATGGCCGCCATGGCCGATTCGTATTCCTGCCGGGTGATCCGGCGGTTCCATGGCGCCGTCTCCGACGCCCGGTGAGCGGGAAGATACTGCGACATGAGGCTGACTGCAACAGCATTTCCGAGGTGATCAGCGATCCATTCCAGGTTCATGACGGCTTCATCCGCATGGCCCGGAAGCATCAGGATCCGGCAGATGGTGCCGGACCGCGCGATTCCGGCCGGATCGAGGCGGAGCGGGCCGGTCAGCCGGGACATGGTCTGGAGCGCGCTGCGCGCCTTGTCGACATAGTCGGGTGCGCCGGAAGCGGCCGCGGCGGTTTCGGGGCGGGCATAGCGCAGGTCGGTCAGGTAAACCCGTGTCATGGAAGCGAAATGTTCCAGGATATCCGTGCGTTCGTAGCCGCTGGTATTGTAGACAACCGGCAGATTGAACCCTTCCTGCCGGGCGGTTTGCCAGGCGGATTCGATGGCGGGGAGCCACGGGGTCGGGCTGACCAGGTTGAGATTGTGGCAATCCGCCGCCTGGATTTGGAGCATGAGACGGGCCAGGGATTCCGGATCGAGGGTTTCACCCCGGTGCTCCTGGCTCCAGGGGTAATTCTGGCAATACCGGCACTGCATGGTGCAGTGGCTGAAGAAGATGGTTCCCGACCCCCGGGTGCCGGAGACGGGTGGTTCCTCGCCGTGATGCGGTCCATGCCGGAACACTTTGGGGGATGATCCGGCCTTGCAAAAGCCGGTTTGACCGGCTGTCCGGTTGACCCGGCACTGGCGGGGGCAGAGCGTACAGGACTCAAACGAGGGGCGGATCAGTCGGTTTCCTCTTCCTTGTGTTTCACGGCCGAGGCGATGATCTTCTGTGCCACGTTGGTCGGGACATTCTCGTAACGGCAGAACTCCATTTCAAAGGAGCCCTGTCCGCCCGTCACGCTGCGGAGTTCGGCGCCGTACCGGAACAGTTCCGTCAGGGGTACTTCGGCCTGGATGACTTGCCCGCCATCGATCGGTTCCATCCCGAGGATCCGGCCCCGCTTGTGGTTGATATCCCCGTTGATGTCGCCGAGGAACTGGTCGGGAACCGAGACGTGAACGGTCATGATCGGTTCAAGCAGGACAGGCCGGGCCTTGCTCATGGCCTCGCGGAACGCCTTGGATGAGGCGATCTTGAATGCGATTTCGGAAGAATCCACCTCATGGTAGGATCCGTCATACACCGTGACCCGCACATGTTCGACGGGGTAACCGGCCAGGCCTCCCTTGGTCATGCCTTCAATAACGCCCTTTTGAACGGCCGGCACAAAGTTGCCCGGGATCGTTCCGCCAACGATGGCGTCCACGAACCATTCCTCGTTGCCGGGCGGGTTGGGATCCACGCGCAGGTAGACCTCGCCGAACTGGCCGCGTCCGCCGGATTGTTTCTTGTGCTTGTAGTGGCCTTCGCCCAGGGCGGTCACGGTTTCCCGGTAGGGCACCTTGGGGGTGCTCAGCACGACCTCCACGTTGCTCCGGCTCTTCATCATACTGACGGCCACGTCGATGTGCACGTCGCCCAACGCCTTGAGAATGGTTTCCTTGGTTTCCTTGTTGCGTTCGACTTCCAGGGTCGGATCGTCTTCCACCACGCGTTGCAGGGCGGTTCCGAGCTTGTCTTCATCCGCCTGGGTTTTGGCGGTGAGCGCCTGGAACATGATGGGTTTCGGGAATTCGATGGGCGGGCAGAGGATATCGGAACCCACGGCGCACAGGCTGTCGCGACCACCGGTCGATTTGAGTTTGGCGATGGCCACGATGTCGCCCGCGGTGGCGGTTTCGGCCGGTGACGATTTTTTTCCATTGATCACCAGCAGGCTTCCGACGCGTTCCTTGGCCTTTTTGGTGGCATTGAAGAGTTCGGAATCGGATTTCAGGGTGCCGCCGAAAACGCGGACAAACGCCAGCTGTCCCGAGAATGAATCGTTAACGGTCCGCCATACCTGTCCCATGAACGGGGCGGAGGGGGACGTGTCGATCGGCTTGCCGGATGCGTCGACGTGTGTGGCCTCGGAGGGGGCCGGCAAGAACCGGTGGATGCCGTCCAGCAGTTCGGTGATGCCGGTATCCTTGAGCGGCAGGCAGGCGAAGACCGGGACCAGACTGCCTTGGGCGACGGCCTTGCGGAGACCCGCCGCCAGTTCGTCGGGTGTCAGTTCCTCGCCGCCGAGAAACTTCTCGATAAGTGCGTCGTCCGTTTCTGCCGCCAGTTCCATCAACTGGGACTTGGATGCCTCCGCCAGTTCGCGGATCGGGTCGGGGATGGTTTTGGCCGCCAGGATGTCGATCACGGCGGCGCCATCGGGGATGGTCACGGGAACGCACCGGTTGCCGAACGCTTCGCGTATGGCATCGAGTGTTTCGGAATAGACGGCATTTTCACGGTCCAGTCCGGTGATGACGATGGCCCGGGCCAGGCCCTGCTTTTCCGCGCATTTCCAGGAACGACGGGTGCCCACCTGGACGCGGGAAATGGCATCGATGGTGACCAGAGCGCTGTCGGCGGCCCGGCAGGCGGTGAGCACCTGGCCGTAGAAGTCCTGATAGCCCGGGGTGTCGATGAACACCAGGTTCATTTTGCGGCCGGACTTGGTAGTGGTGGTACCGCAGAAAGGCTTTGAAAAGATGGAAATCTTGCGGGCTTTTTCCTCATCGGTGTAATCCGCCATGCTGGAGCCGTTGGCCGGCGATCCAAGACGGTCGGTCAGTCCCAGTTTCAGGCACAGGGCATCGACGAGAGCGGTCTTGCCGGTGGCGGTATGGCCCAGGATGGCGACGTTACGAGTATCGGCGATCGGAATGTTGTTCATCAGTGCCTTTCTCCACAAGGTTTACCCATGAAAGCGAAAAACTATGGCACAGATATTTTGCATGCGCAACCGCAAGTTTCCCTTCCACCTATCCTAAGGGCGCATCCCTGAATGACTGACCTACA
>MHBQ01000023.1 GCA_001803315.1 Lentisphaerae bacterium RIFOXYC12_FULL_60_16 | reverse complement strand
CGCTTTCCGGCCGGCACCGTTTCATAGGGCACCGGACGGGTTGTCTTTTACCCGCAACCGGCCCCGTCGGAAACAGAAAAATGCATGGATCGTACTTGTATGTCACGCAGGCGCGTATCACCCCGCAATTCACCCGTTTAACGCAGCGTCCAGACGAAGCATTCCTTCCACGAGTTCCTCGTGGGCGTTGGCAAACGGCAGTTCGCCACAGATGAGCGGAACCATGTCCGCCGCATAGCCGCCCCGGGCTGCAGCAGTCTTGTCCGGCGCATACCCGACACTGTCATCCACCAATCCCATGACCAACGGAAACTTCGCACGGGCCCTGGCCTTGATGTCATTCTTGATGGCCTGGAAGGTCTCAAACCCGCTGCCCAACAGTGTCACCGGTCCGATCCGCACCCCATGGAGTTCCGTCTGCGGCTGTAACGGGTCACCCCGCTCCGCGCGCGCGACCAGCCCGCGCAGGGCAATCAGGTACACCGTTTCCATGCGCAGGTTCCATTGGTCCGTTGCGTAGGTGTCGGTGGCTTCATCCAGGTTGACACGCGCTTCCTTCTCGGCCAGCAGGCCGCGCAACTTGTCGAGTCCCCACGCCTTGCGCGTAAACGCCACCCGCTCAATGACACCCCCCACCCGGTCAACCGTTACGGGCCTGGCTTCACTCAATCCCCGGCGTACGGCCCGGGCATAACGCCCCGCGATGACATCCAACGCCAGCAGGGCTTCCTGCTCCGGCTTATGCACCACGCAACTGTTCACATCGCCCTGGGCGCCTTGAAGAAAAAGCCCCACCACGCCATCGCCATCCCGCTCGACCAGATTCGTTGCCACCCCGCAGTAATCGCCATGGATATAGCGCGTATCGGAACAACACACCACCGGATGACACCCGAAATAGCTGGCAAATCCGCGCAGTTTTCCCGTTCCATCCTTGAACGCCAGCACCTGGCACGTGGTGTCGGTCAGCTCCGGCTTTGCCGGGGTCCAGTCCGGCCGGAGACATTCGGTCAACGGCGGCGCATCCTTGTCGTATTCACGGTTCAACCCGACCCCGACACACAGCGCCTCGGCATGTTCCAGCGTGGCCTCGCGCAGATCCCGCACGGCGTCAATGGCGGCACGGGCAATCCGGTTGTGGAGGGTTTCCAGGTAGGGGGCATCCGGCGCACCCCACCCGATGTAAGGGCCGGTGCTTGGTCCGCTGTGGGTATGGGTACAACACACCATGATGGCTTCGTCCACCAGACCGGTGGCTGCCCGCACCTTGGCCCGCACCTTATGCGTGATGCTGAGGTGCAACCCCACCAGGTCACAACTGACCACCACCACCGTGGACCCGTCCTGTTCCACGGCCATGGCCCGCGCCCAGAGCCTGTCCCGGATCCCGATGGAATGCCGGCATCGGAACGGTCCGAACCCGCACAATTCAACCCCCACCCGCGGCGTGATATCCTGCCTGCCGAATCCTGCTTTCATGCGAACAACTCCTTGATCATGGCTTTGACGTTATCCACCACCACATCCAGTGAATCGGGCGCCAGCTTGGCCCAGTAGGTGCAGCTATCATTGGCCTCGTGCCCGCCCCGGGCGCACGCTTCACGCGTGGGCATATACCCCACATACTGCGTGGACATGTGGGCCACCTGCACACAGGCGGCCGGACTCTGCACCTTGATGGCCAGCTGCCCCTCGACAAACGGTTCGCCCGGCAGTCCCACGATGGCGGCATCCCCGATCCGGAACACCTGGATCTCGTAGGGAAACCGCGGCCAGCGTTTCCGGCAATATTCAATGCTCTTCGTGGAGGCCGCCAGAAACCAGTTCACGTCAACCTCGTTACGGGCGGCATCCCACTTCAATGATGGATGGTCACGAAGCACCCGGTCCGCCTCCTGGCGTCGTACATCCGGCACGTCCCGGTAATCCAGCGGAACACAACGCATCCGCCAATCGAGTGTATCGGTCGGCGTAAAGGCCAGCCGTTCCACCACCCGCCGGCTTCGTTCGGCCAGGGCGCCGCCCATCCGGCGGTGGTCCGGCACAAAATCCGGCGTGAAGGCCGGCCAGGGATTCAGGTTACCGCAGCATCCATTCAACACCAGCGATTCCGGCCGGTCCGGAAACGATTCCCGCATGGCGGCCGACCAGGCGCCCGGCCAATCTCCGGAAACGGCGTACTTGTCCGTGGCATACACGTTGACCGGATGACAGGAGAAATGCAGCAGCAGGGCGGCCAGCCGCATGTCATCACCCCGGAACGCCACCACGCCGACTTCCGGATCGAAGGGACCTTCGATGCATCGGATCCCGGTCGGTCCCAACGGCTGGTCGGCTCCCCGGTAGAACCACGGCATGCCGATCGCCCCGTCGGTCCGGATCGCCCGGCGATTGAATGCCAACCCCTCGACCACGGCACGGCCCCACCCCATCTGTACCGGCCTCAAGCATCCGCAGGCCTGCGCAATCGCTTCGAGTGACCGGGTCACGGCCATTTCCCCATAGGCTTTTTCCGCCCCACCGATGTATTCCTTGTCCGGCTCCGGCTGGAAGGGAAAGTCAGGGTCCAACATCAGGTTGCCCAGGCTCGGCGAGGAATGATTCTGCGCGGAATGAACCAGGATCGCCTCCTGCTTGAACCCGAACTGCCGGGCGGCCGCTTCCCGGATGCGCTGCGTATACTCCAACGTCACGCACAACAGGTCCAGGGTCAGCAGGCAGATCCGGCGTTCCCCGGATTCCACCACCAGGGCCCGGGCATACAGGGAGTCAAACACGCTGCGGGCCGGACGATGGATACCCATCCCGTCCCCCGACAGGTGTGTGCCCTGCGCCGGGGTGATGTCCGACCGTCCTGCTCCCGCGCGCATCATCGGTACAACTCCCCGACCGTTTGCACGGTCTGATCCACCAGCGTTTCCAGCGCCCCCGGCGCCAGTTTCGTCCACTTGGCTGGCTTCTCACGGATCTCATGCCCACCGCGCGCATACGAGGCCCGCGGAGCAATGTAACCGGCATAATCGTTGGCGCCATGCGCCACCAGGTTCAGGGCGGCGGGAGACGCCTGCTTGATGGCCAGCTGTGCTTCGACAAACGGCTCGCCGGGCAGGCCGATAAGGGCCGCCGGACCAACCCGGAAGGCCTGGATTTCGTAATCATAATCGGGATGACGTTCCCGTTCCAGTTCCACACTCATCAGCATCGCCGCATCCATCCAGTCCCATTCAGCCTGGCGGGGGTTCTGTTTCTGCCACTGCGGTGCAGGATGATCCCGCAACAACGTTTCTGCCCAGGCCCGGTCTTTAGTATCCGCCTGCTTGATCGGCAGGGGCACATGCCGGACCGCTGAGGCAAGGCCGGTCGACTCCGCAAACCGCAACCCTGGGATCATGGCAGTGACTGTGCGCGTAAGTTCCCGACCCATCCGGCGGTGGTCCGGCACAAAATCCGGCATGAAGGCCGGCCAGGGATTCAGGTTCCCGCAACAGCCGTTTGCCACCAATCCCACGCAACCATCGCCCAGCAGGTGTTCAACACCCGCCGCCCAGGTTCCCGGCCAGTCGGAGGAAATCGCATGCGGCACGGTGGCATACACGTTGACCGGATGACAGGAGAAATGCAGCACCGCCGCCACGAAACGGTCCGTCGTATCCTTCAGCGCCAGCAGGCCGACTTCCGGGTCCACCGGTCCCTCCAGGCAGGCGATGTCGGTTGGCCCAAGCGGTTGCTGGAGGCCGGGATAAAACCACGGCATGGTGATCCCGCCATCCCGTCGGACCCCGCGCCGGTTGAATGCCAGGTCATCCCGAACGGCACGCTCCACCGCCACCCGTACCGGCCGTAATTGCCGGAAGGCGGCGACAGCGGCCTCGATCATGGCCTTCACGGCAAATTCACAATAGGCCGTTTGCGACCCGCGCAGGTATTCATGTTCGGGCGGAATATTCGGCAGGGCATCATCGATCAGGAAGTTACCCACCGGTGGTACCGAATGGATCTGCGGGAACGCCACCATCACGTTGTCCGGCGTGATGCCGCAGGCCGCGTGCACCCCCTCCCGTACCTGCCGCGCCCAGGGAGCCGTCACGATCTCCAGATCCGGCGCCACCAGGCACAGCCGGTGGCCGTCCTGTTCCAGCACCAGGGCGCGGGCATAGATCCGCTCCAGCACCACCTCGCCACCGCGCAAGGTTCCCCAGGTTCCGCCCAGGTGGGTTCCCGGCGCCGGTGTGATGTCAACCTTCGCCGCACCCGCCCGTAACGAACTGTTCGGCATGCTCACCATCAAACCTTTCCCGGACAGCCCGAACGGCACCGCCGGAGGCGTCGCCCTACCAGCGCTTCGCACACCCCTTGTCACGTTCTACGTTCCACCTTCTACTTTTTACTCTTCTTCTCCCAGGCCCGTTTCACGGCGGGAAGATTATCGGACACCTTCCGCACGGCTGCAAGCAGTTGATTGATGTAGGCCGCACGGCCCAGCAGATGCGCATGTCCCAGCAACAGGCAGGTCTCCTCCACACACCGCTCCGTGTTCGGCAACTTGAGATGCTTGTAGTCCTGCATCTTCTTCAGGTCCCGGAACGGAATGGGGCTGGTCCGGTCATACAGGTTCAGCAGCGGGGTGCGGTAAACCGGCCAGTACGGTCCGCCCATGGAACAGCCTTCCGCCGCCAGCGCATGCGCGAAGGCATGCTTGTTGACGCCGCCCGACTTGGCCGGATCATAGTAGCAGGTCAGCGCATAGTAGGCCTGGCGCGTGATGCGCGGATCCCGGCGCGCCACCCGCAACGGTCCGCCGATCGCCTCAAGGCCCTTGCGGAATTGCGTCGCGCGTTGTTCGCGCAGCGCGGTTTGCGCTGCCAGACGCGACAATCCGCCGCGCAGCAGCACCGCCTGCATCTCGTTGAGACGGTAATTGTGCCCGTACCGGTTGGCCGGAGCCAGGTTGTCGAACCAGCTCTTCTTCGGATCCTTCGGCGCCCATCCGACCTGCTTGAGGGCAAATACGGTCTTGTATACGTCAACATCGTTGGTGGTCACCGCCCCGCCTTCGCCGCAGGTCAGCACCTTGCTCTGCTGGAACGAGAAACTGCCGGCATCCCCGATGGCGCCGGCGCCCTTCCCCTTCCACTGGCTGCCATGCTGGTGGGCAACATCCTCCACCACCTTGAGCTTGTGTTTCCGGGCGATCTTCATGATCGCATCCATGTCGCACATGCACCCGTACAGGTGAACCGGGATGATCGCCTTGGTCCGGCGCGTGATGGCTTTCTCGATCGACGCCGGATCAATGGCCAGGGTTTCCGGATCGATATCCACGAATACCACGTTGGCGCCGATATCCATGGCCGCCTGCGCCGTGGCACACCAGGTCATGCCCGGCACGAGCACTTCGTCACCCGGCACCACCCCCACCGCCTGGAGGGCACACTGGAGGGTCACCGTACCGTTGGCCAGTCCGACGGTATACGTCGATCCGATAAACCGGCTGTATTCCTCACAGAACGCCCGTTCATGCTGGCCCAGCCAGCTCCACTTCCCGCTCTTGACCACCTCGGTCATCCACTTGACTTCCTGCGCCCCTGAAATCGGCCACGCCGGAGCGCCTCCGGTAACCGTCTTCGTCCCGCCCTCAACCGCCAGTACTGCCTGCTTCCTGATGGATACCATGGTCCCCTCCAATGATCGATTATTGCACCTGCACAACGTTCAAAACACCCGCATATCACCATATAACGCCTTTTTATCCAACAAACCGTTGTTGCGTTCAGTTATCCGATATTGCTATAGATCCGGGATGTTGCCCGACACCCATCGCACGTTGCTGGTCCACCCGGAACGCTGGGAACTGATTGCCTCGGGTCTGGACCCTGAATCGTCTATCGGCATGGAGGAGCGAGCCTGCCCGTCCCGGAAACGGCGTCGTGGGAACTCCGCCCTCCAAAGCGGAGCGAACAAAGACCCGCATGATATTTCCGATGGTTCCACCTCGATTTCCGGGAAACCTGGACGGCATTTTGCATTGCAAGAAACATCCGGCGAGCCGTCCCCCGAACGCGTCCACTGGTACCGCCGGAACTGCTGGTCGCATTCCCACGCGGAACTGCTGATCGGTTTGGAAGGCACCACCGTGTACGGACTGGGCGACCGCTTTCAGCTGGTCCGGCCGGGCACCGTCATGGCATTCGCGGCGATGGAACCGCATCAAAGCGGATACCCGCCATTCGAACCGGATCTGGCGCATCTCTGGATCAGTCTGATGAAGGACCATTTCACCGCGCGGATCGTCCGTCTGCACCAGGGCCGGATGACATCGTCCGCCATCGGTCCCGGCGTCTTCGAATGGACGAATCCCGGCTGGTTGCTGGAAACTTCCCCGGGACACCCCCCACCCGTCCCCCCCGAATTAAAGGCCTTTCGCCTAAGACGTCTGGCCATGGACCTGGTCCTGGCGATCCTGGAACAGGACACCCTGCCGGCAACCGCCCCGGATTCCGGAAACGATCAACGGCGGCTGATTGAATCGATCCAACAGCATCTCCGGCAAACCGCCGGCCGGGGCGACAGCCTGGATTCCCTGGCGCGCATTGCGGGGTACAGCCGGTTCCATTTTCTCCGGTTGTTCCACCGGGAAACCGGTTACACGGTCCACACCTACGTGGACCGTTGTCGCCGGCATCGGGTCCGGGAACTCATCGCCAGCGGCTGGAGCCGCAAGGCGATTGCCGCCGAGTTGGGCTTCGCCACTCCGCAATCCTTCTCCCGCTGGTACCGGACCCGCGGATAAATCCCTTGAGGCTCGACATGGCCATGCGGAATAATTATGATGGATTGACTGATCGTTTCCACTATATGAACCTTGGTCTTCACAGAACACTTGCCATCCTGTTGTCAGCACTGACGATGGGCGCCCATGGCGCCAACTGGTACGTTGCAACCAATGGAAACAACGGGGCGCACACCAGTTGGTCAAGCGCGTATACCAATATCCAGGATGCGCTGAGCGCGGCGCAGAGCAATGATACGATCCATGTGGCCGGACACCTGTTCAAGCTGACCAACAGTGTCCGCTGGTTGAGCGGCGCATCCCATGTAACCCTCCGCGGGGGCTATGCCGCCACCAACGACGCGGTTCTTCCAGGGACACGGGATCCGGACCGGTGGCCGACTGTGCTGGCGCGACGTTACGGCGCCAGTGCGCCGTACTTCCATGTGATGACCGTTGACCGGGTGACGAATGGAGTCATGGACAGCGTAACCCTGACGGGCGGTTACAAGAACAGTTCCGTCGGCGGCGATGGAGGCGGTGGACTCGATGTGCTCCGTTGCCAGAACCTGCGGGTGGTGTCCTGCATCGTTACCGGCAACCTCGCCACCAAGGGCGGCACGTATGGCGAGGTGCTGGGCGGCGGTATCCGGACCACCAACAGCACCGTCCTGGTCACCAACAGCATCGTAAAATTCAACGAGGCCAGGGGCTGCAGCGGCGGGTATGCGCTGGGTGGCGGACTGGCGGCGATCCTGGGCAGCGTGACGGTCGTCGATACCGTGATTTCAGGCAACAAGGCGTGGGGTTATCTCAACGCCTACGGGAATGATGGCGGCGGCGTGTACAACAAGAACGGCGCCGTGCGCCTGCACAACTGCCTGGTAACCGGCAACCGGGCCACCGAACGCGGGAGCGCGGCGGCCAATGCCTCGGGCACCATGAACCTCTCGAACTGCACACTGGCCAATAACGCACGGGACGGGATATTCCGCGGCGGGGGTACGGTGACCGCAACCAACAGCATTTTGTGGGGTAACGGAGACGATGTCACGGGCGGGATTGCGCTGGCCTGGTGCAATATCCAGGATGGCGACAGCAACGGCGTAAAGGGATGCATCTCGGTTGAGCCGAAGTTCCAGCGCGGCTATTACCTGGCGGCCGACAGCCTGTGCGTCAATGCCGGCACCAACAACGCAGGCGACTGGGGATTGTCGGAACGTACCACCCGGACGGACGGCACACTCGACACCGCGCGCGTGGATCTGGGCTGGCATTATGCGGGCGGGTTGGGATCACTGGAATTCCATGTGTCACCCTCGGGAACGGATACCAATACCGGCCTTGACTGGGCCCATGCCTTACGGTCCGTGACGGCCGCCGTGCGGCTGGCAGGCAACGGTACCCGGATTAATCTGGCATCGGGAACCTACAACCCATCGGTGGAAACCTTCCCGATATCCGTCATCAACAAAACCGGGCTTGAACTGGTCGGGACCAACATGGTCGACACGGTACTGGATGCCACAGGGTCCGGCAAACGCGCCTTGTTCGTCAGCGCTGATGGCGTTCGCCTCGCAGGAATCACCGTCAAAGGCGGCAGTTTCACCACGGCCGACAAGGAGTCGGGAGGCGGCGGCCTGCTGGTCCATGCCGCCGGAGGTGTCGTAATCGCATCGTCCACCATCAAAGAGAACACCTGCACGATGTCAGGGACCTACGGTGTCACCCATGGCGGGGGAATGTTGTCATGGGACAGCGATGTCTTGGTGACCAACTGCACGGTGAGTTATAACAAGAGCCAGGGATGCAGCGGGGGATATGCGTTCGGTGGCGGACTATCCACCCTGAACGGGCACCTGACGGTTGTGGATTCGATCATCAAGCAGAACGAAGCACTGGGCGCTGCCAATGCGACGTATGTGTGGGGCGGAGGGCTTTTCAACTGGGGCGGCGTGGTCCGCCTGCACAACGGGGTGCTGACTGGCAACAAGGCCTACACGGCCAACCCCGGCAAAGATAGTGGAAGCGCAATCAGTGATTATGCAGGTGTTATTTCGGTCTCCTCCCTATATCACGGAATGAACCGGGGGACCGTTCGCACCGCTGCCGGGAACTGCACAATCGTCAATAACAGCCTGCACGGGGTGCGCGCCTCGCCCGGGCCGGGAACCCTGGCCGTGACCAACAGCATCCTGTGGTCCAACGGGGATGACGTGACCGGCTCGGTTGCCCTGGTCTACTGCAATGTGGAGGATGGGGACAACAACGGGACCAACGGGTGCTTCTCGCTGGATCCGGAACTGACCAGCGGCTATTACCTGGCCGACGACAGCCCCTGCGTCGATACCGGAACCAATACCGCGTCGTACTGGGGGCTGGGCGGATATACCACCCGGGTGGACGGTTCCAACGATACGGGCCGGGTGGATATCGGCTGGCATTACCAGCAGGGTCTTGGTTCGTACGAACTGTATGTGTCAACAACCGGCGATGATGGTTTTGCGGGGACGAATTGGACCACGGCCTTGCGGACGATCACCACGGCATTGACGAAGGCGTTGGATGGAACGCGGATCTACCTGGCGGCCGGATCCTACACCCATCCATCGGAAACTTTCCCGCTCACGATATCCGGTGTTACCGGGGTCCGGATCATCGGCACCAACGCCGCCACCACCGTGATCAATGCCGCCGGCGCCAATAAACGGGCCATATCCATTGCGGCGGACGGGGTCCGGCTGGAGCATCTGACAATCCGGGGAGGCAACCTGACGGCCGCCAATAATGCCGATGGCGGCGGGATCAGTGTCGTTGGATGCAATGATGTCCAGTTCCTGTCGTGCGTCATCACCAACAACCTGTGCAACGAGACCCTGACGGGCGCCGTGACCCGGGGTGGCGGTATTCATGCCATGAACAGTTCGTTGACCGTTTCGGATTGCCGGATCGTCAACAACCAGGCGGTCTCGGGTAGCGGAGGGAAAGCCCAGGGAAGCGGCCTCTGCGTCGAGAACGGATCGGCCGTCATATCACGAACCCGGTTTGCAGCGAACGCCGCCTCCGGCTGGGCGAATGCAACCTTCATCGGGACGGCCCTGTATAATGTCGGTGGTGTGGTGCGGGTTGACAACAGCCTTTTCAGCCGCAACACAACGACCAAACTGGCGGGCGGCGTTTACAACGAGTCCGGCACGATGGGCCTCATCAACTGCACGGTGGTGACGAACTCAAGTCCCGGCGTGCAACGGGCCGGCGGAACATTTGCCGTCACCAACGGTATCCTATGGTGGAACGGGGATGATGTCAGCGGCACGGTCAGCGTGGCGTTTTGCGACATCGAGGACGGGGACAACAACGGGATGGACGGCTGTATCAGTCTGAATCCCCTATTCCAAGGTCCGGCGACCAACGATTTCCGGCTGCTAAAAGACACACCCTGCGGGAACCGGGGCAAGCCGATTGCCTGGCTTGCGGACGCCCTGGATCTCGCGGGGGATATCCGGGTCAAGGGCGGACGGATTGACATGGGGTGTTACGAGTCGGACGCCGCCAGCGGCGGCACGCTCTTCATGTTGCGGTAATCGGACCCGACGGACAGACGCGGGAGTGCCTGGGTTAGCCTGACGACACAGCCCCATCCTTGCCGGGCTTTTCCGGCAGAATCATTACCCGAAAGCCGACATTGAAATCGCGCAACGACGGCTGACGGCTGATCCCGCCGTCGTTGCGCAAATAGGCATCACCGCAGGGAGTGCACCAAGACGCACCACGCAGCAGGCGGGTCGCGCCACTCACCTCATCCGTCCACTCCCATACATTCCCACCCACCCCGTATAAACCCCCGTCATTCTTCCCGCTCTGTTCAACGCCGCATGTCACGGGATAATCGTCACGACATACACCTATCTTCTGTGGATACGCGCTCTCCAGCCCGCTGTAGTTCCCATACTTCGGCGGCCATTCGTTGCCCCATGGGTAGATGCGCTTGTCACCGCACTGAGCATACGTCAGCCACTCCGTCCCGCTCGGCAGGCGAGCCTTGAACCCCTGCGCCAACTCGGCTGTGCGGTTCATCCACTCACTCGACCGCCTGAGTTTCTGTATTTCGGAGGACGGGAGGGGGTCCGGCCTTTGCGAGGGCCTCCTCGTTGTGCGTACAGAGCGTCGAGTACGGCGGCGGGGTTCCGCGAGGCAATAGTTAACAGAGCCTTGGCAGGTCCTTCAGGTTGGCGTCGGCCCTGCTCCCAGTTCTGCAAGGTTCGGGCACTCACTCCGATCATCACAGCAAACTCTCCTTGCGACACGTCCAGACGTTCCCGGACCATTCGGATTTCGGGCGCTTTGATCTCGTACATCCGGCTTGGCGCCCGATGTCCGGCTTTGATTTCTCCGGCTTCCTTGATGCTGGCGGACAGTTTAGCAAAGGTCTCGTCTTTCATATCAACCACTCCTTGACCATGTTCCGAAGAAATTTCAGTTGCTCCGGTGTCAGGTCGTCTTGATCCGTTTTCTTGTACGGCAGAAGCATGTAGATGGTCTCGGGGGGATCCCAGTAGTAAATGACCCGCAGAGCGCCACGCTTGCCCCTCCCCGGAAGAGTCCACCGAATCTTCCGCAACCCGCCTCCGCCACGGATGATATCGCCAGCATCCGGCCGGAACATCATCGCTGTCTGCAGCATACGGTATTCTTCATCCGGCAGGAGGTCCTTGATCTCCCTCGTGAACACCGATGTCTCGATAAAGATCATGAAACCAGAATACGCCATTGGCGTATTGAGTCAACTTCTATCTTCATTCCGCCTGTGGCCCAACTAGACGTGCCGACCGCAGGGAGGCAGGTGGAACGATTTGTTGGCTACGGAATCATCTTTACGGAGGCGGGATTGTCACGGTTGGCCAGGCTCCACGGATGGATCCTGTATGACGGGTCAAGGTGCGGAACGAATCGGTGGCGGTGTCAGGGGTCATGGGTTTCTGATTCGGTCCCAGGTACAAGCATCCGATCTCATCGGGCGGAAGCATGGCAATAAGCGTACGTGCTTCATTCAACGCCTTGAGCCAAGACTGCTTCAGGGTCTTGAGATCCAATGGCAATCGCAAACTCAGGCGGTTGAGATCGGCCTGGGTATAGGCGGTATGACGACCTGCATGATCCAACAGGAATTCCGGCGTGAAGCCGGGATCTTTCCCGCAGGCTGCCCACGCCATGGCGCCCAACGAGAGATAGGTCTCATGGAGATGAAGCACATCGACAAAATCACGGATTTCATCGCGCCCCGCCAGGGCCAGGATCTTGTTGATCGCGGCATCGGCTTCATGAAGGCGATATCCGAACCGCTCGTCTTTCTGTACAGGGAAGAAGCGGAAGGCGCTGTCCTGCGCCCATTCAATCTTCAGTTGGTGTTTGCCCATGGTCACAACCGCTCGATGGAAGGTGGGTGTGCGCAGGAGCCACGCGACTTCATAGCCGGCCTGACGCAGGGTGGCCGAGTCCATTTCGGCGCTCTTGGCGATGCTGTCTGCAAGATCGTGAAAGAAGTCAAGATCCTGGGAGAATCGGGGAGTGTTGGCATCGCGATGAATCACGGTGGCTCCCGCCAGATAGCTTTCCGGGCTTCGATGGACGGCAATAAGCTTGAGTACATCCGCTTGAATATCGCTTATCGGCATAGTCTTGCGGCAAGAAGAAACCCTTGTCGCCCTCCATTCTGACGAAGTCCCCGCACAATTTCCGGCACATCGGCAAGCGTAATGTCCATATGTTCACGCATATACCAAAAGCACTGGGAATAAAACATGTTGAACGCCCGTTTTGCATCCCGTAGGCGTACCATGTTTTTCGCGTCTTCCGTGGACAAGCGGCGACGACTTTTCATGCCGCCTTTCCTGCCGATCTGCGCGAGATATTCCCTTACGGATGAGTCTTTCATAACTTTATTTCCTGAAAAACATCATAAGCTGCTTATGATATGCATGCAAGCATGTTGATCACTGTGAATGCTGACCTCTGATCTGAGACACCAGGTGTCGGGTTTCAGGCGAGAAAACGTGTGCCCCCGACAACACATTCCGACCTGACACCCGAAACCTGACACCTCCTCTTTTGCATCGCTCCATCTGGCGGCGTTGAGCCAGTGGTCCCACTGAAGACTGAACACTTCCACCCTCCC
>MHBQ01000022.1:10499-11900 GCA_001803315.1 Lentisphaerae bacterium RIFOXYC12_FULL_60_16 | reverse complement strand
CTCGTCGATTGCCAGGCCGACGGGAACCCCACCTCGCCAGACGGAAAGGAGTACGGAAGGTTGCCATCCTGAACGCACCACCTGGTCGGCAAGCGTAAAGGAATCCACCTGCAAGGCATCGGCGGTTACATACCGTCTGGACGGATCACACATCGGACAAACCCATCAGTTCCCGCGTATAGCGGGCCAGGGTCACGATCGTCGGCCCATAACCGTGGGAATACATCTGGTGTTCAATGGCATAACCCAGTTCGCCGGCTGTCTGGAATCGATCAGCCGGATCCTTCTGCAAGCATCGCATAACGATGTCACGGATTTCTGCCGGGATATCCCGGAACCGGCCCGGGTCCTCCACCTGCGCGCGCTTGACCCGTTCAACCGTTTCATCCAGATCGTTGTTACGGCACTGGAACACGCGGATGCCCGTCAGGAGTTCATAATAAACGAGTCCCAGGGTAAACAAGTCACTCCGGCCGTCGATCGGCACACAGGCGGCCTGTTCCGGCGACATGTATTCGACACTTCCCACCAGGTCATCCGAATCGTCCTGCATGAAATGGCGGGCCTTGGCGACACCGAAATCCGTCAGTTTCACTTCACCTTCCTGCGTGATCATGATGTTGTTGGGCGTGGCATCACGGTGTACCAGGTTCAACAGCTGGTCGTCCTCGCCCCGCTTGCCGTGCGCATATTCCAACCCCCGGCACACCCGGCTCACGATAAAGGAAGCCATATCGAACGGAATCTCCTGGCGCAGTTCATGATGCCGCCCCATGAAACGGGTAAGCGTCCACCCGTCGATGTACTCCATGGCGATGTAATACCCGTTTTCATGCCGACCCAACTGATGGATTTGCACGATGTTCTGGTGGACCAGGTTGGCCACCAGCTTGGCTTCCCCGATGAAGGACGAAACGAAACTCGGCTTGTTGGCGAAGGTGGGAAGAATGGTCTTGATTGCAACTTTCTTGATGAACCCCTCGGCCCCGAACTGCTCCGCCTCATAGATCGACCCCATACCGCCCCGGGCTATCCGGCGCTTCAGGTAATAGGTAACCGACCCGAATATATTGCCCGACAACTCCTCATCCACGGTTTCCGGTTCCGGCCCTGATTCCCGGGAGGTCTGGTTGACGACCGTAGTGGCATCGGGAGCGGCATCGCGCAAGGTTTCCCGGGCCGCAACCAGTTCATCAGGGATGGTAACCCGGAACTTGCTCTTGCCGACCGTGATGCAGTCGCCCGTGTGCAAGATTGATTCGATGACCCGTGCATCATTCACCCGGATTCCATTGGTGGACCCAAGGTCGCGGACAAAATAATGCCCCCGTTCCAGTTGAATTTCGCCATGTACCAGCGAAACGGGGGACTCGGGGATCACCAGGTCGTTGGAGACATCCC
>MHBQ01000022.1:0-10428 GCA_001803315.1 Lentisphaerae bacterium RIFOXYC12_FULL_60_16 | reverse complement strand
AGGATGCCAACACCATCCTGTAGGTCAGTCATTCAGGGATGCGCCCAACCCGGATCCGTATTAATCGTTTGATTCCAGCACCGGTACGGATATAGTAGCGCCATCACCAAGGAGGTTGCGTATGCCGTCAAAATTAAACCGTCTGCTGGGCCTCGGATTGCTGGGCATTGTGTTGGCTGGATTGACGGGCTGCGCCTTGTTCGGCAACCCTCCGCTCAACCTCCGCCATCACGGACGGAACATTATAATCGCCGCCGATAACAGCATCCGGATACAGGACCAATCGGTGGAACTGGGTGCCATCCACAATGAACTGATCCGCCAGGTGGTGTTTCGTAATGTCGCCTTGACGGTCCATATCCATGAGGCGGCCAGCCCTGAAACATTGGATGCCGTGGTCAAGGAATTGCGCGACGGTCAATTCAACCACATCGAGTTCGAAGTGTACCGGGATTGACGCTTAGCGGCAGTAAAATACCTGGGTCCCGATCGGGATCCGTTTTTCATTTACCCGGTTACCGGCATGAAATTGCCCGTCCGGGAACCGGTACAACGTGGTGGACAGGTTCCATCGGCCACCGCACACATTGAATGCACTGCGATCCCGCGTAATGGCGCCTCCCGGCACATATCCCGCCAGGATACGGGTTCCCGTCGGCAGGTGCAGTTGTTCGGCAGGCGTCAGCTGATGCCCGCCTTTTGTCGTCCCATCCGGAAAACAATAGATCGTGGTGGGCGTCAGTGCTTCACGCCCTGCAATCACCGTGGCGGCTTCCGGCTTCTCCCCCACCTCATACAAACCTTCCGTCATGTTTTCCGGCGCATCCGGCGACAGGATGACCCGCGTACCGGCCGGAATACTCTTCCAGTTGCGGATCTCATTCCCCCGTTTCCGTTCGCCGGAAGGAAACACATACGTGGTCGAGGCCTGGTTGTACGCGTCACGGGCGAGATCCCATGCCGAACAGCCCGGCCCGATCACCCCTTCTCCGGCAACCACGCCAACCACCGGGGCGGATGACACCCCGATGTTCTGGTTACGGCCTGAACCATACAACACGCCGGCAAGCTGGGGATCGGCATTCATCACCCGCCCGGCACGCACATCGGGGTCGAATGCCGGTTCGGCTTTCAGCCCCAGTTGGCGGCGGACCGGGATGCGGGCAAACAACATACCGCACCGCTTCCGCCCACGGTGGGATCGGGCATGCCAGCGGTTGGGCGCCCCGTACGCCACCATCGAATGGGTCAATATACGTTCATCGGGAACACGGTAAATCCGCTTAAGATCCGCAATCACCCCCCGGAGCGCGTTGACCTGTGCGGGGGTGATCGGACGGTTGTAATAGCCCACCACCTCCACACCGACGGAATACTGATCCAGATCATACAACCCGTTCCATAGACTCCGGCCGGCATGGGTGGCCACCCGATCCCGATCCATGATCACGGTGACATGCCCGGCCTGATCGATAAAATAATGCGCCTCCCCGTTCCGGTACACCTTCTCCAATGATCCCTTCATCGGACCTTCCGTGGTATGCAGAACGATGAACGTGGTCATGCGGCGTTTCGGCCGACTCGCATTCCACGGGCTGAGCTTGACGGTCGTCGAATAGGCCAACACGTCGGAAGCCAGTCCTGCAACCAGCAGAACGATGGCCCACCTCCCGGTTCGATTGACACCGCTCAACACCCGACCACCTCCCGTTTACTTCCGTCTCTGGCGCAACGTCCATCGCACCGATGGTGCCCCGATTCACAGGCGCTTCCCGGTTGATATTTTTGACACTCGACAGAAAACATCGGCCCCTTATTATACCCCCGTTTCAAGTAATAGAACAACCCCGAAGCGACGGGGCACCGACATCGCGAAAGGATATACCCCATGTACCAATTGTTGCTGGTTCGGCACGGAGAGAGCGTCTGGAACAAGGAAAACCGGTTCACCGGATGGACCGATGTGGATTTGTCGGACAAGGGCCGGGACGAAGCCGCCCAGGCTGGCGACCTCCTCAAGAAGGAAGGGTGGACCTTTGACGTGGCCTTCACTTCGGTGCTCAAGCGCGCCATTCGCACCCTCTGGACCATTCTCGACCGCATGGATCTGATGTATGTTCCCGTCACCCACTCCTGGCGGCTGAACGAACGGCATTACGGTGACTTGCAGGGGCTCAATAAGGCTGAAATAGCTTCCAAATTCGGCGATCAACAGGTACTCGTCTGGCGGCGCAGTTACGACATCCCGCCGCCTCCTCTGGAACTGACGGATCCCCGATTCCCCGCCCAGGATCCCCGCTATGCCGGCCTGAAACCCTCCGAGCTACCGCGTACGGAATGTCTCAAGGACACCGTTGCCCGGGTGCTTCCCTACTGGGAACAAACCATCGCCCCTACCATCAAGTCCGGCAAACGGGTCATCATCGCTGCACACGGCAACAGCCTGCGCGCTTTGGTGAAATACCTGGATTCCATCTCCGAAGCCGACATTGTCGGCCTGAACATTCCAACCGGCATCCCGCTAGCCTATGAATTGGACGCCCAGCTCAAGCCCATCCGCCACTATTACCTGGGAGACCCCGAAGCCGTTCGCAAAGCCCAAGAAGCAGTTGCCAACCAGGGAAAAGCCAGGAAAGGCTGATATCGTCCTGCTGGCAGCAGGGGTTCCTGCCCCGGGTTCCTGTCAACGGAACAACCAGGCCCAGAGCAGGTGATTGATCCCCAACGTGTAGGCTGTGGAAATCAGATCGTCCAACACGATTCCCGCTCCGCCGTGCATCTGTTGAATCTGGCGGGCAGGCGGCGGCTTGATGATATCGAGTATCCGGTTGATAACGAACGCAACCGCCAGGAACCAGGGACACGCAAGCCAGGGGATCCCCACCAGGCATAGTGGAAATATCAGATATTCATCGGCCACGATGCGACCATCATCCTTGCGTCCCAACACACGCTCCGCCACGTCGCACACCGGCACCGCCACCAGTGCCAGGACCAGGCATAGGGCCAGCTGAATCCACCAGACAGGCCCCCACACAGCCAGGGCTATTGCCAGGGGAATCCCCAGGAGGGAGCCCACCGTTCCACTGGCGAACGGACTCAAGCCCAACCCGAAACCCGTTGCAATCCAGACCGCCATCCGCTTCATGCATATCCCCGCTTGATCGTGTCAGACAAAACGATATTTTATAATACACCACAGGGCCCGGACCCCGTCTTTCCAGGTGATCTTCTTTCCCTCACCGTAACTGCGCCCATAATAGGCCACCGGCACCTCATATATCCGCCAGCCGCCCCGCGCCACCTTGGCCGTCACTTCCACTTCGAACCCGAACCGGTCTTCGGTAAGCCGGATGGAGTTGAGCACCTCCTTGCGGAACATTTTGTAGCATACTTCCATGTCCGTCAGGTTGATGTCGGTCATCATGTTGGAGAAGGTGGTCAGGAAACGGTTACCCACCGAATGCCAGAAAAAGACCACACGGTGCGGGCCGCCTCCAAGGAATCGCGACCCGTAAACCACATCGGCATGCCCCTCGAGAACCGGTTGGAGCAGATTTTTCAGGTCACGGGGATCGTACTCAAGATCCGCGTCCTGCACGACCACCACGTCACCCGTGGCCGATTCAAATCCGGTGCGCAGGGCGGCGCCTTTTCCGCGATTCACCTCGTGGAACCGGCACTTCCAATCCGGGTGTTCCACCTGCAGCCGCCGCAGAACATCCGCGCTGCCATCCCGCGAACAATCATCCACCAATACGAGTTCCTTCTCCACCCCCAGGTCCACATCAACCAGTTTACGGACAATCGCCTCCAGGGTCTTCACTTCATTGTAAACAGGAACGATAATCGACAATTTCATGCCCGCCACCCTCCGCTCCCGACGGTATCGCATCATCCAACCAAGGGCAAGCCTTGCCTGACCGTCGGGCGCACCTGCGATTCTGTTGCGCGCAACATAATCACAGATACGCTCCGTTGCACCATCCCGGAGTTTGACAAGTCCGGTTTTTTATTTACGCTTGCTCCATGTCATCAACCATCAGCCAGCGTCACGAATGGAACGCCGTCGCCCGGACCCTTGAACCCTTCCCTGTCTTTTCCGATCATGAGCATCACCACCCCGATGCCTTCTTCCGGGAACCCATGACCCTGGACCGCCTGTTCGCCAACAGCTATGTGGCCTGGACCCGGTATGTGCCGGATGGCACCCGCAAATCCCGTGAAGCATTGATCGAGCATGTCCGTTTCAACTCCTACTACACCTGGATGGAACAGGGCATCCAACGGATTCACGGATTCACCGACCCCATCCATATCGACAACTGGGAGGCCCTTTCAGCGACCATCGGCAGGGCGTATGCCGACGATCCCGATTTTCACTGGAAAACGCTGCATCAATTCGGCTACGAACGGCTCCTGCTGGACGCCTTCTGGAATCCCGGCGACGACAACGGTCATCCCGAAATCTTCACCCCGGTCTTCCGGATCGACAAGTTCATGTACGGGGTTCATGCCGAAGCCATCGCCCCCAATGAATTCTGCACCTGGTCCCGGTATGGATTCAACGGCGGAACACTCGCGGATTACGTGGACCTGATGCGCGCGTTCATCCGGAAGCGACATCAGGCCGGACAGGTTGCCGCCCTCAAGTGTGCCGATGCTTACTTCCGGTCCATCAGCTTCCAGCCGGACGACCCCGAAGCGGCCCGGGCCGCTTTCGGCCGCCACCCCTCCGAACTGACACCCGAACAACGCATGGCATTCGGCAACTATATTTTCAACCGGGCTTGCGAACTGGCCGCAGAACTCGACATTCCCTTCCAGGTACATACCGGTCTGGCCCTGCTGTCCGGCTCGGAACCCATGAAGTTCGAACCGACCATCGCCCGGCATCCCAAAACCCGTTTTGTCCTGTTTCATTCCGGATATCCCTGGATTCACCAGGTCGCCGGGCTTGCACACAACTACCCGAACGCCCTGCCCAGCCTGACATGGACCGCCACCATTTCCACGTCAGCCGCCGTCCGGGCGCTTCACGAATTCATCGACGTCGCACCGTCCATACGGACCATCACCTGGGGAAGCGACTGTTTCCATGCGGAAGAGAGCATCGGCGCGCTCCTGGCCTGGAAATGGATTGTCACCACCGTCCTGTCCGAACGCCTCTGCGACGGGCGCCTGCATGCCCGGGATCTTGAACCCCTCGCACGCAACCTGCTCCATGCCAATGGCCGCTCACTCTACCTGCATCAGGGTTGATTTTCACATTGACCCCCCGGATTGATCTGGTAGCGTCACGTCTCTGCGAGGAGCTTGGCAACCGGTTATGAAGCGATTTGTAATCAATGTATTGATAGCCGACCGGGTGGGCGTTCTGCGCGACATCGGGAGCGCGGTCGCCGACCGGGGCGGCAATATCGACGGTATCAGCCAGACCGTGGTGGAAGGCTATTTCACGGTCATCCTGACCGCTTCCTTCGCCACCGACGATATCACCGCCGAACAGGTACGCCAGACCATCGCCACGCGGTTCGGCCCGGAAGCCTCGGTCACCGTCCGGGACCACCAGTCCCCCCGCGATCCGCTGGCCGGCATTGCCTGTGAACGCTACGTGGTAACCCTGCACGGGCCCGACCGGATCGGTTTGATCAAGGATGTCATGACCTTCCTCAGCGGACGGAAGATCAATGTCGAGGACTGGTATGTCTCCTTTGCCGGCGACCAGGTCACCCACATCGGCGAGGTTACCGTCCCGTCCCGGCTGGACATCCAGCAGGTCCAGACCGAATTCCGGACACTGCTGGGCCAGCATGGCCTGTCCTGTTCCTTCCAGCACGTCAACCTGTTCCGCGTGACCAGCGAAGTGGCGCCGGTCCGCACCATCCTGTCGGAGACTTCCCATGCCGGGTCAAGGTGACATACTTCATACCGTCCGCATGTTGCAGGAGGAAAACCTCGACGTGCGCACCGTCACGCTCGGCATCAACCTGCTGGAATGCGCCGATCGCGATCCCAAACGCATGACCGCCGCCGTGCGCGGCAAGATCCAGAGCCGCGCCGCCAACCTGGTGCGCATCTGCGATGAACTGTCCGCCCGCTACGGCCTGCCCATCGTCAATAAGCGGCTGGCCATCTCACCGGCCAGCCAGTTGCTGGAAGGCCACAATCCCGCCACCGCACGGGCCCTGGGCCATGCCCTCGACGAGTCGGCGGCGGCCGTGAAAGTGGACCTGATCGGCGGCTTCACCGCGCTGGTTCAGAAAGGCATGACCCCCGGCGAACAGCTCCTGATTGAATCGCTCCCGGAGGTGCTGCGCGACACCCGGCGGGTCTGTTCCTCCATCAACGTGGCCACCACCAAGGCCGGGATCAACGTGGACGCCGTCCTGCTCACCGGCCGCATCATCCGGCAGATCGCCGAAGCCACCGCCGACCACGACGGGTTCGGCGCCGCCAAGCTGGTGGTGTTCGCCAACATCCCCGAGGATAATCCGTTCATGGCCGGGGCCTTCCTGGGCTCTGGCGAACCGGAAACCGTCATCCATGTCGGCGTCAGCGGACCCGGCGTGATCAAGCGCGCCATCGACCGGCTGGTTCAACTCGACCCCGATTGCCCCCTGGATGCCATTGCCGAGGAAATCAAGCATACCGCTTTCCGCGTCACCCGGACCGGCGAACTGATCGGCCGCGAAGTGGCGGATCGGCTGGGGGTCCCGTTCGGCGTGGTGGACCTGTCCCTGGCTCCAACCCCGCGGGTGGGCGACAGCGTCGGCGAGATCTACCAGGCCATGGGCATCCGGATCCTGGGCGCACCCGGCACCACCGCGGCGGTGGCCCTGGTCAACGATGCCGTCAAGAAGGGCGGGGCTTTCGCTTCCAGTTCGGTCGGCGGACTGTCCGGCGCCTTCATCCCGGTGATGGAAGACCATGCCCTGGCCAAGGCCGTGGCCGACGGCACCCTGACCCTCGAGAAACTTGAAGCCATGACCGCCGTTTGTTCAGTCGGGCTCGACATGATTGTCCTGCCGGGCGACCTATCAGCCGAGACCTTGAGTGGAATGATCCTCGACGAAGCATCCATCGGGGTGATCAATCGGAAAACCACCGCCCTGCGTCTGATCCCCGTGCCGGGACGCAAGCACGGCGAGACCATTCATTTCGGCGGCCTGTTCGGCTCGGGGACCATCACATCACCCGCCTGCACAACGGGCAGTGAAGACTTCGTGCGGCGCGGCGGCCACATCCCCGCCCCCATCCAGAGCCTGAACAACTAGGCACGGACGGTTAAATCCCCAGGTTGCTCAGGGTGGTGCTGATATTGTCGATGATGGCGGTGATCTTCGGATGATCCTGCTCAAACTCTTCCACCAAGTCTGCAATCCGCTTGACCAGGCCCGAATCCTTGTGGCCACTTTTAAGTTTCTGAACCTGCCGCTCGACGTCCACGATGATGGCGCCGGCCTTTTCCTTTATACCGGCATCCCGGTCACCCAGCCGGTTCAACTCGGACCGGAGCTCCTTGATAAGTTTCTGAACCCGTTCCACGCTCATGCGATCATCCCCTTCCTTCAACACCCGTAAAGTGCGGCCAGCGGCAGGCGGCGGATACACACATCCTGCAACACATGACTGCGCGAGCCGCCCCCGCAACAATACGCCAGCAATACCGCATCGTCAGCAAAATGGATGGCCGTGTAGCAATACCCGTGGTCCGGATTCGACTCGATCAACCGCCGGATCGGCCACGTTTTACCCTCATTCCGGCTGATACCCACCACCAGCGGGGTCCGGCCCCAACTCCGGTCCGTTCCCCATCGCCTGCGGAATTGCGGCAACCGTTTCCACCGCACATCGTGATCGTTCCACACCGCCAGCAAATCGCCGGTGGACGGAATCCGTTTCATGCACAACGGCGCACAGGGCGCCCGGAACGGCGACGGCTTCAGCGGCGCCCAGGTATCCCCCTGATCCCGGGAAACCGAATCCCATTGCCGCCCGGTATCCGTCCTCGCCCAACCGTAAAGCGTTTTTCCCTTGAGCTCAACGACACCCGGCTCCTGGAAACCCGACCTGCTGCGGACCGGCAACGCCCACCAGTCCTTGCTCTCCCGCCAGGTGGCGCCGCCGTCGTCCGACAGGAACATCATGAAAATCGAACGGCCATCCAGGCCGCCACCGTCTCCGGGTTTGGATACGCGTATCGACCGATGGAAAGCCGCGGGAACCACCAGGCGACCACTCCGCAGTTGCACCACCCGGTCGTTGTTCACGACAAAATACCCGGGCGCCGGAATGCAGCAGGTCGGCCGGCTCCAGGTGACCCCTTCGTCACGCGAGGTCCGCATCCAGGGCCGGCAATCCTGCCCGCTGTTCTTGCGCAGGTAGAACAACGCAATCCGGCCATTGTGCAACCGCAACAGGGAAACGCTCATCACGTTGCAGGCGCCTTCATGATCCACGACGACCCGGTCCTTGCGCGACCAGGTCCGCCCACCATCCGCCGACTCACGCGCCGCCAGGACGGCCGACGCATGATCCGCCCAGCTCTTTCCCCGGTATCGGGTATAGATGAACAGGATACGGCCATCGCGAAGGGTGACGAATGAACCTTCCGAGTTGCGCGGATTCCCCGGCCGGTTGTTCAACTTCAGTACAATCTGGTCACTCATAAATCGATACTCCTTTCCATGGCATGTTTAAATAGGGACCGGCGTCAGGACATCCTCCGGCAGCTGTCATCGTTCCGGCTTCTCCGCATGGTGCGCGGCATGCAGGAAGTGGGAAGCCGGGACAACCTGGCGCGGGACTTTCCCGGTGGTGGACGACCAGTACAAACGCATCGGATCGGCATCGTGTTTCGCCAGGCTCTGCCCCTGGAAATACTCCACGACAATCTCATGGGGACCATCGGACAGACGGATCGCCGGACTGCGCCGGATGGCGTCCTCGGAAGCTTCCCAGCAGGGGCGCCAGTCGTCGATCAGCAACGTCCCGTCAATCCACAGCCGGCACCCGTCATCGGCATGGATCTCGAAAACATAATCATGGGTTTCATTCCGGTCCGGGTCAGCCCCCGCATGCCGCCGTTTCGCTCCACGGCCCGGGGTCGGGTCCAGGATGCCCTTCCAACGGACACTGAACCAGCCGTCCCGGACAAACCGATGGTTGATCAGGGGTTCCACCCGGCTGTACCGGTATTCACGAAACGTCCAGTCCGCGGCGGCCACCTTCGGCGCCGAAACCGTATCCGGCCAATTCCCGCCCCAGTTGACAGGATCCGTGTAATAATGGGCCACCAGTCCCCTTCGCAACGGTTGCGACGCCGGCCCATCCACCGGCTTGCCGCCCATAATCAGCACGCAACACACTGCCATGACCGGCATCATTCGTGGCTTCATCGCGGAATTTCCTCCGACGACCCGGCAAACCGGCCGGGGAACGCCTCAACCGTCAAAATCGGAGCCGTCACAGCGTCAAGTTCCACCACTTCGACCCGCCCGGCATCCAACAACCGGACCTCTTCATCCACCACGCGAAACGTCGCACCCAATGCCAGGGCCTGTGCATGGGCGGGTTCATAGGGTGCTCCGGCAACAACCTCCAGGACCGGGCTGTGAACGGCTTCCGTTACCGCGGGTGCATCCGGCACCGGCGGCGGAACCTCCGCTTCGGCGACGACACTCCGGCGCATCCGGATCCCGCCGCCCACCAGGATCAACATGCCGGCTAGCCACACGAGCGTCAGGCGCTCCAGGCGACCCAACCCGGAAAACCAGGCGCCGATACGCATGCCGGTCACCATCCCCCCTTCAGCCGGGTTTTCAGAACCTCAACCAGCACCTCATTGCCGACCGGCTTCTGGAGGACGCAATGTTTCGGGCTGGCGGAAACAATGGCGGACACATCGTAGGGCGTGGCATATCCCGTGCAGAAAACCACCGCCGGCATTTCCCAGTGATTGTCGGCACAGTACTGGCGAATCGCATCGAACGCCTCCTTGCCATCCATCACCGGCATGCGCAAATCCATCAACAGGACCGCATGGTGAACCTCACGGAACATGTTCACGGCTTCCAGTCCGTTCACCGCCAGGTCCAATCGGCAATCCTTGATCCCGTAGGACAAGACCTGGAAGAATATTTCCCGGATCGATTTCTCATCGTCCACAACCAGGATACGGTTGGGTGTACACGGAACCACCGCGTTCGACAACGATTTCGATTGAGTCGACATCACGCCCCCCTTGCCCATCACGACGTACCACCTACGGTGCCGTAAATGATATCACATCCGGAGACAGGCTGTTACAAGTTTCCGGATGGCCGGATGTTAATTTGCCATTGCGTCGATTGACAAACTGAACGCGCCCCCGGCGGAGCCGGGTAGGCGCGTTCAGTCTGCCAAGGGGTGGGGGCGCAGTAAACG
>MHBQ01000021.1 GCA_001803315.1 Lentisphaerae bacterium RIFOXYC12_FULL_60_16 | reverse complement strand
TTACTGCGCCCCCACCCCTTGGCAGACTGAACGCGCCTACCCGGCTCCGCCGGGGGCGCGTTCAGTTTGTCAATCGACGCAGTTATTCCAGTCCTGGTGAGTTTTTCGTTTGACCCGAGCCCAACAGAAGGTTACTGTAATAGTGGATGTTGGTTTATGGTTTGCTGTATTGGTGGCGTTCGTGCGGGAAGGAACCGGATTAAACGGTTTAAGGAAAAACCCATGAAACGACCTATTAGTCCGAGCCAAATTGGAAGGTTTCTTCTTGGAGCCTTTCTTCTTTGCATCCTTCTCGCCTCTCAAGCCCAGGCCAATTATACCATTTCAAACACGCTTCCCTATCGCAGTTCGTATGAAGTGTGGACCAACGGAGCCCCGTTCTTCGCAGGCGATTTCCTGAATACCAACCACGGCTGGTTCGCCGAGGAAACCAACGCACTGGTCATTTCCACCAACTTCGCAAATTACGTTGGGACCTATGAAGGTATTCTCCCCGCATGGATCGGTGTCGGTGGAATAACTAATTTTGTTGGAACCAATCACCAGTTCGTGGTGGAATTAAATTCCACGGCGACCAACAAGTTCACCGTTGCCACGAATGCCCCTCAGAATATTTCTTACATTAAAAGAACCTATGTCGACATGATGCTGAAACCCAGACGCTGGACACTGGATGATCCCCCTGCGGTAACCGGTGAAGTTCAAATGGCGTCCTATTTTGATTCGAACGGTGTAGTCTGGGCATGGTGCAAAACGAGCAGTGTCGACAAAGTATGGATGATAACTGACAGCGGTGAAATCAGCACCAATGAATGGATCCGATTCACCGTTACACTTGCTTACGATCAAGGTCTTTCAACTAAACGAGCATTTCAAATGCAGGTCAATGGACGCGCCTTAAGCACAACCAAAGGACAAACCGTCCCCACGCTGGGTCAACCCGGCTCAGGTGGCACATGGTTATGGCAGACTGACACGTTACGAAGGTATATTTCATCTATAACGCTTCAAGGAACCGGTCATTTTGATGACATGATGGTCATGACCAATGTCCCGTTCTTTGGCATTCAACATTCGATTGCAGTTTCCGGCACCAATGTCGTCGTTGACAATAGCAGTCTTGCCGGTACTCGTATGGTTCAAGTGGTAGACGGCAATAACAAGACGTTCAATGTTGCCGATGCGACTGGGTATGACGTAACCAACGTGGTTCAGGATGGAACCAGCACAGGGACTGGTCCCGGTGCATATATCTTCAACAATGTAACTACCAACCACACGATGTTGATCGAAAGCAAGCCGGAAATGCGCACCTTGGTTGTGACCACACCAATGGGGTCTCCGACTCCCTCTGGCACCAACGTTTATCTTTACAATACGACCGTTTTAGCCGGCATTTCCGGTTCGCCGATTGCCTATGGCGCCACCACACAGTTTGTCTGCACCGGCTGGGCCCGGTCTGTTTCCGGCACACCGGTGGGTAGCGGCAGCTCCACCAGCATGTCGTTTAAGATCACCGGAAATTCGGTTGCCGCCACCACCACAGTTGCATGGACGTGGGGCACCCAGCACAAGTTGACCGTCTATACCAACCAGGACTTCACGGGGGCAGGCACAATCGTCAACTACGCCAGCAAATCATGGTTCTTCACCAATGAAACCGTCACCTTGGAAGCGGTCACCAACTACGGTTCAACCTTTACCGGCTGGTCAGGCGCCGATACGAATTATGCCATTGTCTCCAGCAATCTGCTCATGTTCACCAACATGACATCCCCGCGCATCGTCACTGCCAACTTCACCGGCGGTACCCCGCCGGCACCGGCCAAGACCACGCACGGCACGCCCATATCATGGCTTCGCACCCACTACCCGTTTGACCCCGATCCGGACGAAATCGTCGACCTGAAGGATACCGATCTCGATGGCCTGTTCACTTGGGAGGAATTCATCGCCGGGACCGATCCGACCAACACCGCCTCGGTATTTGAGGTGCGCTTGAGCGGCATACAGGACGGTTCGAATTTCGTGATGTTCTTCGGCGGGCTTACCAACACAATCGACTCGTTGGTCCTCCCGTTTGGAATCTACCGGGCCACCAATCTGCTGGACGCCATGCCGTTCACGCTGCTGACCAACAGGATTCCGCGCTCGTCAACCGGGACCAACTGGTTCTGGCAGACAAGCCCGGCAGGCGCACGGTACTTCTATCGGCCGGTAGCCACCAACAGCGCCGATTAAGATGGTATAGGTAAGGGCGATGCAGCCTGCTTGGAATGGCACTAAGTTAAGCACTTCCTTCGATCACGGCTTGCCGGGAGTCCCGCCCTCCAAGTTGGTTCCATCCCTTTCCAGATGATAGGTTTATGGAGGGCGAACGTCCTCGTGAGCCGTCTTCCCCAGGGTCGAAAAGAGAGTTTAAGTAAGTGCCATTCCAGTCTGCCTGCGCATGCTCTCCCGATGCCTGCAGGTCCCTGCCGGGCCATCGGGTTTTGTAAGCGCTTCCGTCTTCCGTTTTCCGTATTCCGTTCCCCAATTGGCCTGTCCATTCCATCGACCACCCTGGTCGCCTACAGCCCTTCAAATTGAGCCGACATCGCGCAATTCATGAATGCACAGGCGTTGCGGTGTGAATCATCTGGAAACCTACCGCTAGCCATTCCTTTGACAACCTACCCCTACCCCCAATAAACAAACCCTTATCCAGCCATATCCCGCCCCCAATTCTTTTCACAGTTTCATGACAAAATATCGCTCGAACACCCCCTTGATTACGGCTATGATGATAGTGGGTTGAGGGGTGGATTTTATGAGGTTGGCACAGACCGTGCTATAAGTATGTTCAGGGGAATTTAATTGTGACCGCATTACGGCATATTTTCCTAAAACGATTTGCCGGCCTTGTCTGGTCGGTCTGCGTTGTTTTATGCCTGGCGATGCTGTCCCATGCAGACGAATACATCCAGGGATTCGAGAACTGGCCTTTTGTTCCTACGGCAGTACAGGGAGATTACAACCTGGATGCCGGATGGAATATTTCATCCGGATCCGTATGGAGTGTGGATGAAACCGGTCTGCCTGCCGATGCTGGCGGCGGAACTTGGTATGGCGTTCTTCATCCATATCCGTCAGAAGGCACCAATTCGTCGATCCGGGGTCCGCTCCGTAACGTAGGAATAGGAAAAGTCACCTTTATCGTATGCAATGACTCTGCGATAAATGCCACACTCATCTTGCAAGTCAGTTCGAACGCAACAGGCCCCTGGACAACCCGAAACTCTCTTGTTTACGGACTGGACGCATGGAACCCGCGTTCGTTCATGGTTAACTATTACGGTACAAATGTTTATTTCCGCATCTGGAAAGCAAGTGGAGAAACATATACCCTCATTGACAACCTACAGGTTACCAATCCTCCTGCGCGTGTTGACTTCTCAGACACCTCAACTTGGAGTCTACCGGCCCTTGCCGGGAAACCGATTGACCTTACCAGCAAGGTGCTTCAGCAGGGACTGGTTTCAGATCTGACCGTCACATCCTACTGGAAGAGCGCCACCTCAAGCTGGGCGGCCATTTCCATGTCGTTAGTCAGCGGCACCGTCTACAAGACGTCAGCCCCGATCCCGGGCCATCCAGCCGGAACCATAATCCAATATTACATACGCGCCATATTTTCCGGCAACAGTGCCATCAGCCCGACTAACGACCCTTCATCCGGCCCGGTTGCGCCTTACACATTCACATTCATCAATCCACCTTTTGCATCCGACTACGAATCCATGATGGTCACCGGGGATGTTGTCCGCACCATGACGATGATTTCAAACCGCACCTGGCAGGCTATTGTCCCCACCCCGTTGCCGACCAACACACAGTTCAGGTTCAGCGGGCTTCACACCAACAGTTCCACCCAGCTTTGGGGAAAACCCGCATTGAACGGCATGAACCTGCCCATCATGGACGTCGCCTCGGATGGAGGCCCGGCCTCCATTCAGGTCAACGGACACCCCGGGGACGCCCTGGCAATCCGATTCAACGAATCCAACCGGGTATTCAGCGTCCGTCCCTCGGTGTTTGAAGATTTCCTGAACTGGTCGACCACCAACTTCGCCAACCTCACCAATAACCAATGGATCGCCTCAAGCGCCTGGTTTCGAATCGATAACGCCCGCCAGTGGCGCGATCGGGCCTGTTACCTGTCCTCCAACAACACGTCCTTCATCCGCACTCCGCCGTTGAGCGACGGCATCGGTGAGATCAGTTTCTGGTACCGCAACTGGAATCAGGCAGGAAGTCCTGCCGGGGAATTTTACGTCCAGAAATCCCCCACCGGTGGCAGTGCGCCGGGAGAATGGACCACCATCACCACGGTTTCCGGTATCAGCACAACCGGCTACACCCGTTTTACCCATGCGATCAACGACCGCGCCAACAGCTATGTGCGTATCCTCAACAGCACCAATCCCGCCGCCCGGGCCAATCTCTGCCTGGACGAAATCCTCGTAACCTGCGCCGGTGCCGACATCGCCGTATCGAACGTCCTGTTAAATCCTGCGGCGCCCACGCTCATCCAGCCGGCCTTTGTCAGCGCGGCGTTCGGGACACGCGGCGGAGCCACCAACCTGGATGCGCAGACCTGGTGGCGATTCGGAACCTCGGGAGTGTTCACCGCCATCGGCATGACCAACAACGACCTCGGCGTCTACACCACGTCCAACACCATCCCCGCCAGTGATGGTTCCGACGGCAACACCATGCAGTATTACCTGTTCTGCTCATTCGACGGGCTTGAAAATTTCTCATCTCCCCTTTATTACCCCATCGGTGGCGCCGCCAACCCCACTTCTTATGTGGCGCGACCCGCAGTCACCTTCACCAATCTGGTCCGCGTCCCAAATAATCCCAGCAATCAACCGGTCAACCTGTCGATCAAGATCATTCCCAGTGAAGGCACTACCAACCGGGTCGTCACCTTGTGGTTCCGTCCCACCACCAACGTGGCATTTACCGCCCTTCCCATGACCTATCTCGGCGGGGACATCTACCAAACCGCCACCCCCATTCCCCGCTATCCCGTTGGAACGATGCAGTATTATTTCGAATGTTCCTATCAGGGTGTCGGCAATCCCTTCACGGTTTCATCTTTCTACCCGGACGAAGCCGCCATGTCTCCGCTCACCTACGTATTGGCCGATTCCTGGATTGAACAGAATTTCAACACGTGGAACGGTGCTCCGACCTGGACAGCCCCCGACCAACCGGATTTCAGCAACTGGACTGACCGCGGCTGGGTGGTATGGGACGGTCAGGTCGGAACCGCCATTGAACCTCCATTCAACCTGCAACCTCGTTCTACACCTTACGCGGCTTTTCTGAATATGTGGGATTCCTATTCTGGATTGACGAACATCTTTATCCGATCACTCAAGATCACCAACGATATCGGCTCCATCCGTTTCTATGCACAAAATGACGCATTGGGGAATATCGGGTATGCCATCGATCGTTCGCTTGATGGAACCAACAATTGGACTCGCCTCACCAATTGGATCTTCAGTGGTGTATCAACCTGGTCACCTCAGTTTCATTTCCTCAACCTGACGAACACGCCCCTGTTTCTGCGCATCGCCAAGATTTCCGACAACGTCGGCACGGTAAGCGGCATCGATGACATCCGCATTACCCGGCAACCGGCACGCGTACAGATATCCGCTGTCATCACTGACCCCGGCTATCCTCACAACTACGGTGACGTGACGGTTTCCTGCACGATTGAATCCATCACGCCATCCGTACCTGCCTTCGACATCAAGGGGGTCCTCTACTGGCGGCGTATCGGTGACCCAACCTTTACCGACATTGAGATGACGCAGGACGGAACACGCTTCGCCGCCGTCATCCCAGGCCAGGAAGTCAATGCCCGGGTCGAGTATTACATCAAGGCGACTTTCCAGGGGTACAACCACTTCACGGAAGAGAACCACAGCCCGTGTTTCTACCCGGCTGGCCCTACCGGTCAATCCACCAACCAGTATTTCATACCGCCAACTACCGGGTTCCCAAACTACACCGTTCGCTCCTATGCATCCCAGTACAGTTCATTGGTTGTCACCTCCAGCGTCGGCGCTGTCACCATGAACCTGATCGGGTCCAACTGGTGGCAAGGACTTCTGGCCGTCACAACGCCACGCACCAGCCTGACCTGGTCGGTCTGGGGATATGCCCAATACACCAACGGCGCCACGGCTTATGGAACCAACACGGTGATGTGGGGAGACCCTGACCAGACGCGTTATGTACTCCCCTTCACCACCACGGGCGGTCCCAGCAGTCAGCCCATCCAGATCCACTGGCCGTTCAGCGGTTCCAATTACGTGGTCTTCCGCTACAACACCGACGACAACACCTACATTGCCAAGGAATGCTCCTATCAGGACTTCAACCAGTGGGATGCCTCTCCCACATTCTTCATGGAAAGCCTGGGCGTCATCGGCATTTCAAAGAAATCCAACAAGTTCGACCTCTGGCCGAGCAACGGGGTGCGAACCATATTCGAAAATTGCGAGACGTGGAACACCAATTCAACCTATTGGGAAATCTGGGGCGACGGGCGAGGATATCGTGTCAACGACATCCTCGCCTATCGCGACATGAAGCTGAACAAAGCCCTGCAATTCAAGAATTCCGACAACCAGGGCCGTGCCTGGCCGATTGAATTCATCCTGCCCGACGGATTGGACACCTTCAGCTTCAAGTACCGGGTACGGGCGGAAGATTTCTACTACACACGCTGCACGGTGGGGTCAAACTGGTCAGGCTATATGGTTGAATGCGACATCAACGGGATTGAACTTTCACCCGACCCCGAAATCTCGCTGTTCGCCCGGTTCGGCAGCGACACCGTCAATTATGAAATGCGCAGTTCCATTCAAGCCGGATATCCCAACAACCTGACCGTGCGTTTGCTAAAGAACTCATCCGGAACGACGTCACTCAATACGATGAACATCGGCAGCCGTACCCTTTCGGGAATACACAAATACACCATGATCGTTGCCACCAACAACCAGCAACCGGTTTCTCCCTTCACCCAATGGGGGTATCTCCGTACAGCCCATGACAACTCCTGGATGGGAGAAGTCTTCCCCAGCGGAGCCAACCTGCTGCCAGGTCCCGGAACCATCGCCATCAACAGCAAAGGCGCCGCCATCGCCGTGGACAATGTCAAGGTCACCACCATCGCCAACCTCCAGACATTCTACTGGCTGGGGCCAACCACGTGGACCCGCCAGAGCTATACCAACACCCAAAGCGGCTGGGCCATAATCAACGGCGGCGTAAACGGTCACACGTACGGAGTCTTCTACACCAACAACGGCGGTGGTTATGTCCGTACACCGTATCTACCTTATAACATCAGCAAGCTGACTTATCAGCCCCTCTTCTACAACATCCCGGACCGGACCCTGACGGTGGACGGATCTTCCAATGGCACCGACTGGGCTGAACTGGATCGATTTACCGATTCAGGCAGCGGCGCCTGGCGCAACCGGTCGATCGAGCACAATCCGCCGACTCTCGACCTGAACCCCTACCGGTATTTCCGGATCCGCGCCGCATCCACCAACGCCACCGGTGCACCAAACGGCGGATGGGCCTTGCTCGTGGATAACATCTTTATCTACCCGGAGAACCCCATCCTCCTGGACGAAAAATTCAGTACGCCAGTTGCAACCAACTGGTATGCACCCCAGAACAACTGGAATGTCACCAACGGCCTCTATCGCCGACCCGGCTACTTCGGCCCCGGTGTAGAAATAAAGATCATGAAGGCAGTCACCAACGATTGGATTGCTCCCGGTGACCCCAATCCTGCCAACTGGACACCCGTGCGGACTTTCACGGCAACCAATGTCGCTTATCGCACCACCAATTATGTGTTCGAATCGGCCGAGACCATCTTCCCCGGAATTTTCCACGGCACCACGGCCGTCAGCATCGTGGTGGACGACATCTCGATGAATTCCTGGAATGCCACCAACTATACCGATGTCAACGGCTGGATCGCCAGACAGATCCTGATCACGGACCGTGCCCCGTTGAACAAGCAACTTGAGCTCTGGCGCAAACGCGCCTATGTGGGACTTGACCAGTATGTCCAGACCCCCACCATGTCCAACGGCATCAGCATGGTTGGATTCGAGGCCAAGGTGGACAACCCGCCTGCCACGGTCCTGGTCCAGGTGGCAACCTCTCCCACCAGTTCCGTCTTCTTCACCACCAACACAATCACCCTGACCAACCTCGAGTGGGAGGTTTTCCAGTTCCCCATCTTCTATACCAACAAGACACCCGTCCGCCTGGTCCATTCCACCTCCAACCGGGACACCACACTTTACCTGGATAACGTGGAGGTCGCCGACTATGTCGAGCGTGACGAACGTACCTGGTACGCCTACAACGCACTGATCACCGATCGCCAGGATCTTCGCGAGTTCGAGGCATTCCCCTACACCAAGACAGCCTACCTCAACAACCTGGCTGGCGGGTTCGGAGCCAACACCCCACCCGGCGTCACCTATAGCGCGGACAATGCCTATATCCAAACCCCCCGTCTGCGACGCGGCATCGGGGAAATCAGCTTCTGGTACCGCAACTGGGAACAGGACGGGGACCCCTTCACCACCATTACCCTGAAATCCAGCCCCTACTGGCTCGCACCCAAGGAAACCTGGAGCAATGTGCTGGTGATTGCCAACGTCACCAATACGAAATACCAGTATTTCACCACCAACCTGTATATCGGAGAACACCAATACCTGCGGTTCTACTGTACCACCAACCCTTATTCACGGGTGGCGCTGGACAACATCCTGGTTGCACAACCCGTTGGTTCCGATTTCGAGATCGCCCGTCTCCGCCTGATTCCGGAAGCACCGGTCTTCTCCAATACCGTCCGGATAACCACGGAAATCAACGCGTTCCTGTTGAGTCCCCAGAACATCCAGGCCCGGGCTTATTACCATGTTGGAACGAATCCGTGGACAAGTTGGCCAGCCACCAATTACCTGTTGCTTGACCAGGTAGAAACCAATGGGTCTATGGTCCGTTACACATCCACAGCATCCATACCCACCCAACTGATCGACCAGGCGGTGCAATACAAATTGCGGTTTACCTTCAGCGGCGTTTTCTCAGACAAGGCCAGCCCAAAATGGCACCGTGAATTCGAAACTCCATCCTGGTATTATCCGGTCAATTTGAATCAGCAGTATGGGGCCACCAATCCCTATTATTTTGCCCTCTCGTGCGTTACCGGTTCGGTCTGGGTTAATGAATTCAACTACAAATATGGATTCACCGCTGTCGATACGGAATTCGTTGAACTTTGCGGCCAGGCAGGCGCCAATGTAACCAACTGGCGGATCCACCTCGTCGATTCAACCAACCAAGTCTATGGCGACTATCCGCTGAATATCCATCATTTTACCGAAACAACCAACGGTTATGGGTTCTGGGTTCTCGGCGATGCCGAACTCGGTGGACTCGTGAACCGGGTCTTGACAAACACCACGTACAGCGGGGGGCACATCTGGACCCCGGGCAGTCTTCGTGTGATTCGCGGGATGGGAGCCTATGCCGATTACGTCTCCTACGGCAACTGGGTCCCCCCCCCAGCCGATTCGACCTATGCAGGCAAGAAAAACGACAGCTTCATCGATGCATCCGTCTCGCTTGTCGGAACCAATAACGTCGCCTCCGGATTTGACTGGCTGGTTGACTGGCGTGATATCTCTCCCGGCGCCATGAACGAGGATCAACTGCTCGTACGTCCGGGGGATCCCCTGCCAGACCCGCCCATCCCGCCGTTGTTGATTGAAATCACCCGGATCTGGATGTTGAATTCCAATGCTTGGATAAGGTTTACCCTCGACGGCGGACGCATCCCCATTCCCAGGGTCTGGTACAGCACCAACATCATCCAAACCAACTGGAGCGCCATCTCACCCCTGGGCGGATTTACCAATTCCGGGGTTTACACCCAGTGGTTCGGAATCCCCACAACCCAACGCCAGCATTTCTACCGGGTAACCGCTACTAACACGCCATGGTAAGCCAATCACTACGCAAAGGGGTTCCCTATTCCCCGGATAGGGCGCTCTCACCGGGAGCGCCACATGACTTGTTTGTCGCTCCCGATGGAGACGGGGCGACCTCGCCCCGTTCCCCTCTCATCCTTTGGTGCCGGGGTGCCATCACCCTCCCCTTCCCGGTATGTTCACTGGCACTCCTCTTCCTCCTATCCCTCTCAACGCTCCGCGCTGATAACCTAACTTATGGGTTCGATTCCTATCCCGACAAACCACAGGACCCGGGAGATTATACACTGGATAATGGTTGGTTCCTTTCGGAAAGCGCAGTATGGAGTGAAGCTGAGACTGGATTGCCGGCTGGACCCGGACTGGGCAGTTGGTATGGCACTTTCGTCCCATATCCATCTGAAGGAATTAATTCCTGGATTCGAAGCCCCAACCTGTCAATTGGCGTTGGCACCGTCAAATTCCATCTGTGTAATGATTCCCCTGTCAGCTCCCTCATCGCAATTGAGACCAGCATAGGGCCTAGTGGCCCATGGATTGAACGCGATTCCATCACATACGGATCCGACTCCTGGGCTCAACGTACCGCCACGCTTAACCAATACGGGACAAACATTTACTTCCGCATCTTCAAGAAAAGCGGTGAAACCTATACCCTGATCGACAATATCATCGTTACCAATCCCCCTGCCAAAATCGCTTTCTCCGATGTCACCACCGTGCCCCAGCCAGCCTATGCCGACAAACCGACGCACATACGTTGTACCATCACCCCTATGGGACTGGCCAACAGCGTAACCGCCACCTCCTACTGGCAGGTTGGAGCTTCTCCCTGGACCGGCATCCGCATGACCAAAAGCCCCTTCAACAACACGTGGCAAACCGTTGATCCGATCCCCGGCCAGTCCACCGGCACCAAGGTCTACTACTATATCCGCGCCTGGTTTCTCGGGAACGATCCGCTGAGTCCCACCAACGAACCGGCCGGAGGAGCCAGTGCCCCCTACAACTACACCGCCCAGGTTCGGCCCGATGATACCGAGTATGAGTTCATGACCTTGACAGGCACCTTCAACGGCGCCATGCGGACCTATACGGATTACGGTTGGGAACGGATACACACCTTTACCGGTTCCATCACCAATGGTTCTTTCCAGTTTCGCGGTGTTCACACCAATGGAATCGATACCAACCTGTGGGGGATCCTTTCCCAACCCGACCGGGAAGTCCCCTTCAGCGCAACCGCCATCAGCAACGCTCCGGCAATCCAAATCCTTGGCACCAATCCCAGTCCACTCCTGTTCCGTTTCAGCGAAGACACCGGCGAAACATCCCTGCGCCGGTGCCGGTTCCAGGATTTCGAAACCTGGAGTACCAGTGGTTACGAAATTTCCACCAACCAGGAATGGATTGCCCACAACACCTGGATCCAGACGGATCCGGACCGCCAGCACTTGGGACGTGGCGCCTATCTGAACAGCAACGGGTTCGCAGCCGTCCGTTCCCCCCGCCTGCCCGACGGCATCGGGGAAATCAGCTTCTGGTACCGTAACTTCGAGACCGCCGGTGTGCCGGCCACCGCATTCCTGGTCCAGAAATCGGAAACCGGCGGTACCAACGATTCCGAATGGCTCACCATCGAGTCGCGGACCGATATCGTCACCCCCAACTTTGCCCGCTACACCATCACCATCAACGATCGTTACCACCCCTATGTCCGCATACGGATCAGCACGAACGCCGTCCACGCCGCTTTATGCATCGACGAGTTGCTCATCTCCCATGCCGGATCCGGCGTGATAATTTCCAACGTCGTCAATACCCCCTCCAGTCCCACCCTGGTCGATCCGGTGACCATCGCCTCACGCATCATCCCTTTCGCCGGGGCATCCAACCTGCAGGCGTGGACCTGGTGGCGCATCGGAACCGGTGGAGCCTTTACCGCCATCGGCATGACCAACAATGGCGCCGGCCTCTGGACCTCAACCAACCGCATCAGTGCCAGTGATGGAACCGCCGCCGGCCGCATGCAGTATTACATTTCCTGCACCTTTACCGGATTCCAAAGCAATCTCGCATCCCCCACCTGGTACCCGAAATTCGGCGCGTCAGCCCCCACCTCCTACATCGGGCGTGCTGCCGTCACCTTCTCCAATGCCTTCAGGACCATCATCAACCCGGTGATCACCCAGTCGGTTCCCGTATCCATCGAGGTTTATCCCGCACCCCAGGTGACCGGTCCGGTGGTATTGCTCTGGTACCGGTCCGGCGTGTCCGGCATATATGATTCACGCGTCATGACGCAAACGGTTGGCAACACCTATGGCGCCATCATCCCGCGTGGTCCGACGAACATCATGCAATACTATTTCGAATGCCAATACGGTGGAACCGAAAGCCCCTACCGGGTCTCCTCGTTTCACCCCACCAACGCCCCCGCAATGGCCTTGTCATACACCAACACGGATCATGTCATATTCCAGGATTTCACCGCCTGGCCGGGCGCACCCACCGCGTCGTTTGCAAATTGGACCGATGGCTGGTGGCTCCTGAGAAACGGGGCGGTCGCCAATACAAACACTCCACCGCCCGGCCTCACCCCCTACGGATCGCCTTATTCCGGCTGGTTCAATTCCTGGCCCGCTGGTACCAATGCCTGGATCGGCATACCGCCCCGCCCTGAACCGGCAGGCAGTATCGGTTTGTTCATGAACAACTCCGGGGCGGGCTCCTCACAACTGAACGTGGAATACGCCGCCACCACCAACGGGCCCTGGACGGTGGTGCAATCCTTCCAGCATACCGGCGCTTCCTGGACCAACCAGCGCCGGTTCATTTCCATCCCGCTATCCAACGTCTGGCTGCGCATCCGGAAAACCGGCAACAGCGTCTCCCTCTACACCGGCATCGATGACATCACCCTGACTCACCGGCCGGCGTCACTCATCATCACCAATGTTGTCACCCATCCCGGGTACCCTGCCGAAAACGATCCGGTCCATGTTTCGTGTGAAGTCTTATCCGGTAACCCACTCTATCCACCCATGGGTGTGACCGCACGGTTGTATTACCGGCTGGGCGGCTCGGGAGGTTATACCGGCCCGATTCCCATGACCCGTACCGGCAACCGGTTCACCACGGACTCCACCATCCCGGGACGCCCCAGCCGGAGCCAGGT
>MHBQ01000020.1 GCA_001803315.1 Lentisphaerae bacterium RIFOXYC12_FULL_60_16 | reverse complement strand
CCCACAGTGCTTACACTTGACTGCGACCGATAGGATCTCCTCTCCACAAAGTGGACAATCCTTGTGCATCTCCTGCGGTGCAGCGCGACGCTGGGATGGAGAAGGGATCATCTTGTTGAGGGAACTGGTGATGCGGGTCGGTTTCTTCCGCTCTTGCATCACGATCTTCTTCTTGAGGCTGGCGGCGGACGCCTCCTGTACAGGATCGGGAAGCTGGAGCGATTGGTTGCACGCTGGACATTCGACAATCTGGCCGAGCAGGTCCTCGGGTACTTCAAGTAGCTGATTGCAGCCCGGACAGGTGATTGTAATGTCACTCATGTTTTTCATCTCTCCTAAAGCAGAACGATAATATTCTACGTCACGTAACACATGGCGAGAGCGAGGGGTCAGCCCGGAAGGCAACAAACATGTACCACCGATGGTTCGGCCTCTATGTCTCTCAAGTCTTCTCGCTGTCGTAAAGTATCGCGCCATCCTTCTTGGCGATTCCCAGGAGTCGCGGGACCTGCCTGGAGGATTCCGTGGCTGAAACAAACCAGCATTTCTTGACCCACGTCTCTCTTTTCTCCTTGTCCCAGTCGGCGGGTGGCTTCCCGTCAGCAAACCGGAAAACTGACGTTGCCAAATGGCGTTGCGCTATCTCGACTGCTCGATCCTTTGACACTTGAGGCAGAGGTCCCAAGGCTGAGAGATCGAGATTGATCAGCTTGGCCGCGTCTCCGGCGATTCGAGCAATCTGCCGAGCACGGCTTCCCGTGGCGTCCTCTCTCTTCTGGACGAGAATGCAGTCACGGAGCTTGTCCAGCGTGTCCTGAAGTTCGCACAACCTTTTAGTCGCCTCCTCTAGAGGGTCCACCGTCTCCGGATTGATCAGTCCACGTTTCTCAAGTTCGTGGGACAACTCCTCCTGCAACGTGTCGTAGACCGCAACCAAGCAATGGATTTGTGAAACCGTTTCCTTCGATCCGACATATCCCCAGAGAACCTTATGTTCTGCGTCACGGGCAGTCACGCGGACACCTGCACCCATAGGTTCAAATACGACTTCGCCCTGCACTCGTTTGGGCATGATGTTGTTTTCGGTCTTCTTGTCGTCACGCTGGAATAGAAGCTTACCATCTGCGTAGGCCGACACTCGGACCCGTGCCCCGGTAGGTTCAAAGACAATTTCTGCAGGAATGCGCCGATTTGGAGTGATGTCCCTGGCCTCAATCGCACCGCCAGTGGCTTTAAGTTGCTGATCAAATGTCTTTCCGAACAGGTCTTGGTCTTCCGTCATTGCTTTGCTCCTATAGCAGTGAAAGGAAATCCGATTCCGACATGATCTCGATCGGCGTTCCCTTGACATGCATTTCCTCTGCCTTCCGCATCTTCGAGCTCTTGTGCCCTTTCTGATAGCCTCTGAAACCCTCCTGACCGAGAACAAGATAATCCGTTTCACTATTGACTGTATCGCGGCAAAAGCCACCGCAGTCAACTACGGCCTGCATGGCTTGCCGTCTTTCCATTGATGATAGTGCACCCGTGAATACAAACACACTCCCGCAGAAAGGGTGGCTTTCGTTTTGCGGTTCTCCGCTTGGGTGGATATCCGACGCTCGCCACTGCGGTTTCCGATTCTCGTGGGTACGAGGAACGAGAGGGCCGCCACAGGGCCAGTATCCGCCCTTGAACATCCTTCCTGACCGAACCCCCAGCGCAATTTGAAGGTCGGTGAAAGTGGAGGCGTTGACCTGCCGACAGGATGCTAGGAGAATCAAGGCACATGCCACTGCATCCTCCTCCGCGTCGTGATGCTGGAAGGCTATGCCCAGTGATTGTGCGATATGGTCGAGCGCGTAGGTGGGGTGCTGCGGCCAAGCCAACCTAGACAGAACCCGAGTGCAGTAGTATTCCGTTTCCGGGTATGGCGTTCCAGCCTGATCGAGTGCATGGCGAAGGCAACTCATGTCAAAGGATGCGTTGTGCGCTGCAAGCGGTCCTTGGACGTTTGACCAAAGAGATGGCCAGTACTCGACGAAGACGGGTGCATGCGCGACATCCTGTTCAGTTATGCCGTGAATTGAGATATTGAAGGGGTCGAAAACAAGAGGCTGAGGGCGAATCAACTGACGCACCCTCCTGACAACCTGACCATGCTCAACCACGGCAAGGCCTACGGCGCAGACCGAAGCCCGGTCGCCATTAGCTGTCTCAAAATCTATTGCTGTAAATTTCATCCTGCTCTAGTGACCGAACGTCTACCGTCCGCTTATTGTATCCAGCATCCAGGACTTCCTGAATCATAAAAGATAATTTGTGAAGGTCGAGAGGTCAGCCCTGAAGGCAACAAACAACTGCTCATCTTCATTTTCCGCATACGGAAACCCGCCCAAGATCTTGTCTACCCGTCGCTCTGCTTTCTTCGTGTAACATCTGCTTCCGCACCTATCGCAATCACCCCACCATTCACCCCCCGCATACTCTATTTGCTATCTTCAGGGCTGACCCCTCGACCTCGTTGTTATTGAGTAAACGTCAATCGTGAGCGCCACGGGATATATCATACGCGCCAAGATCTGGATCGGCATCATCACCAGGAAATACCGGGTTCTGACTGAAACACACCCAATGTCGCCGCAAGAGCGAGGGGTCAGCCCTGAAGGCAACAAACAACTGCTCATCTTCATTTTCCGCATACGGAAACCCGCCTTAGATCTTGTCTACCCGTCGTTCCATGCTTTCTTCGTGTAACATCTGCTTCCGCACCTATCGCAATCACCCCACCATTCACCCCAGCATACTCTATTTGTTATCTTCAGGGGCCCCTCGACCTCGCTTCCGACGGCTGGTTCGCAGCTCATTTCAGCCTCTTTGCTGTGAAAGCCGAATCGTCTCCCAGATGGAAGAAGAGGTGCCCATCCATCTGGTTGCCCTTCACCTTGACCCACCCGCGGCCCGAGGCCGGGTCGCACTCGTCTGATCCATCCCAGGTGAACCCAAGTAGGGGGCCAGCGCCGAGGTCCTCGATTCGGCAGTCCATTTCGCCCTGGACCGCCCCAAGCTGGAATCCGCCGGTTCCATCCTTCCGAATCGTGACGTGCCCGGTTGTCACGAGATCAACGAAATCCTGATCCCATTGATCCATGTGCGTGATTCGCCACTTGCCAACATATGTTCCCGGTATCTTCATCGCTTTCTGCGAATCGGGTGAAAATCACGGGCGGCGCAGCCGTACCGTGGATTTTCTGGTTGGCCGCTCCCTTGTCTTCACGACCTTGAGATTCCCGAGTGTCGCAATCCCGTCGAAGTCCCGGTCGTTGTGCAGCAGGGGAATGTCGTGCTCGATCGCTACAGAGGCAATCATGCAGTCCACGGCATTCCGGATTGTGACCCCTCTGCGCCGCAGCGTCCTGTAGAGGTCTGCCGCCCGAATGAAAGTGCGCTGGGTCATGGGCAGGAACAAGAACGCCTCAAACGCCGCTGACACAGCGGCGTGATCCTTGTCCTCGCGAATGCCTTGCAGCACCTCCGTCAGAATGACCCCGCATATGCACACGTCTTCCGACGCGTCGATCAGCCGCTGCAACTCTTGCACCTCAGGGGTGTTGGTTCCACCAAAGAAGTCGATCCAGACGGTTGTGTCAACGATCGTCACCGAATGCCTCGCCCCCGACGCCACGCTCGCAGGTCGCCCTGCCATGCGATGCGACCTTTCAGTTCGAGGACCTTCTTCTGCCGTCCGTGTCGCAGCAGTTCGCGAAGGGCGTGGTCGATCAAAGACCGCTGTGTCGGAATACCGGTGACCTTCCGGCATTCCTCCACGAGGACCTCATCCAGCACTACATTGGTTCGCGTCATATCCGCCAACTCCTTTCATACACATAATGCACCAGTTGCATGTGTATGGCAAACGCTTTGTTTTCGGAGGCCAACCTATTGAATTACCCATTACCCAATCAGCCGCCACCCGGCATGCTTTCCTCGGCCAAGACATTCGATGGTTTTATCTACAGGAATCTTCCGAATTCGACGCCCTGCTGCTGAATGATCGACGCGATCCGGGGATCATTAGTCGCCAATAAGTTCCTGGGCTCGCGTTTTCATGCCATCAACCATCCTGCAAAGACCCACCATCGCTGAAGACCCCGAAACGTCCATCGGCGGGGCGTCCACGTCGAATAACTCAGGGACAGATAGTATGAAAAGCAGAACCTCCAAGACGCTGTTATAATAACACGTCATCGTGATGCGAGATCGAGGGGTCAGCCCTGAAGGCAACAAACAACTGCTCATCTTCATTTTCCGCATACGGAAACCAGCCTTAGATCTTGTCTACCCGTCGTTCCATGCTTTCTTCGTGTAACATCTGCTTCCGCACCTTCGCAATAACCCCACCATTCACCCCCCCCGCATACTCTATTTGCTATCTTCAGGGCTGACCCCTCGACCTCGCTCCACACCCTCCCAAATTCGCCAAGAAAACGATCCCACAAACCATCCTAAACAGGCCTTATCTTAGTGCCATTCGTGTCTGTCCCCGGATTCCTCCCGGCTTCCTTCCAGTCATCTAATCAACGCGGAGGCCGTGGGTGTCCGGGTTATAAAATTAAGAACACCGAGCCGGGGAGGGAGGGGGTTTCGTAACAGCCCATGTCGGGGCCGCTGGAAATGATCCGACTTCGCCCGTCAAGGTCAATGCCGTCTATCATCCACGGCAGGATCGTGGCCGTGTTGATGCAGGGCGAACTGAGCTTGGGGCGGTAGTTGCCGGCCGTTCGATCGACGAAGTCCGGCGAAGACCCGGTGTTGCCGGTGCCGGACGGCAGGGGCTGTGCGCATGAATACACCATGGAACCGCCGCCGACGTATAGGTTCTCGGTCGTTGTCGCTGGATAGGAACCGTTGTAATAAACGATCGAATTGGTCACCGCTCCGCCCGTCATGTAGAGCCCGGCTCCGGGATTTCCGTTCATCATGATGTTGTCCACTATCGTGCAGTTCACCATGGAGCCGGCGCTCATAAAGACACCGGCCTGATTGTTCGCAATCAGGGAGTTGAGCAGTTGGCCCCCTGTCATAAGAACCCCGCCGGCAACCACTCCCGAGCCGTTGTAGGCGTTGTTGTTGGTCATCACGCAA
>MHBQ01000019.1:3629-10724 GCA_001803315.1 Lentisphaerae bacterium RIFOXYC12_FULL_60_16 | reverse complement strand
CGGGAGACACCGTTTCAACGATCGGTTGGAAATGGATGCGGAATCCACCGGGTAACTGGCAGGCGCCGGATTATGATGATTCGGGTTGGAATACCGTGGAACGCCTGACGCGTGACCTGCCTTCCGAACCGTATTACCGGGTGATTCCCAACGGGTTTGTCGGCATGCAATCCGCAGCGGGCGGCATGAATGCGCCGGAGTGGAATGACAAGCGTGATACCGTTGTGTTCCGGACGGTTTTTGAAAGTCGTTGAAAAAAAGGGGGGGTGGTATGCAGTCCTGGGAGGTTCCCTTCAAGTTGTCGAATCCGTGGAAGTTCCCGTTACATGGGGTTCCGTTGCGTGCCAGCATTCCCCTGCCGGAAGGCGAAGTCCGGGACCCTGCCCGGGAACTGCGTTTGGAAGACGAAGCGGGGCATGATTGCCATGCGCAATGGCGGATTCTATCCACCTGGAAGGATGGATCGGCGCGGTTTGTCCTGATGGATTATGCCCAGGCGGAACTGGCGCCGCGCACCACGCGTGCCGTGCGGGTGGTGCGGTGCAACCCGCCCGCGGCGCCGGCATTGCCCGCCGGTATCCAGGTGTATGAGACCGCGGATACCCTGACCGTGGATACCGGCCGGCTGGCCTGGACCTTTTCGAAGGTCCGGTTCACCCTGGGAGAGAGCGCCGTGTTATGCGGGCGAAACTGGCTGGATGGCCAGCTCTCCGACAGTTGCGTAATGGATGCCGCCGGGCAGGTATACCGGGCGTCAGCCGGGGCTTATGCGATCCGGTTGGAGGAATCGGGACCGCATCGGGTGGTCGTCCGTATTGACGGGGATTTCCGCGGACCGGCCGGAACCTTCATGAATTATCATCTGCGGCTGCATTTCACGGCCGGAGGTTCACAGGTGCTGATGTTGCATCATATCCGCAACCGGCATGCCGGCCGGGAAGGGCGGATGCTGCGCCGGGCCTGGTTGGAAGGGGGGCTGGCGATCGACGCCGGGCGTTCACTCCGCCGCGTGCTGCATCAGGCGCGCACGGTGTTTACATTGCAGGCCATGGTGGAGATACCGGAACGGGTGGACATCGACGTGGGTCCGTATGAAACCGCCATCCGGAACGGCGTCAGTTTACGCGAGGACCCCAACGATATCTGCTGGTCCCTGCGCGATGAACACCCACGCCTCGGGATGCAAACGCATCGGCATTGCGGCGCCTTGATCGACATCGTTGAGCCGGGCGCCGGGGGGGTGTTGATCAAGTTTGCCATGCCGGACCCGAACCGTGAAGAGCCGATGGCGCTTCATTCGGAAGGGAACCGGTTCGAGGTGGATCTGTTCCCGGACAACGGGGTGCCGTTTCATTTTGGCGAGGGGATGGGCAAGACGCGTGACATCCTGTTCAATTTCCATGACGAAACCCTGATGCCCATGGACCGGTTCCATGAATCCGCCAACCTGTCGTATCCGGGCATGACGGCCGTACCGCGGTCGCTGTACCGGGAGTCGCGGTTTGCGGATGTGCACCTGACGTTGGAGCCCAAGTTCAACCAGTATCCCCTGCTTGAGACCAAGATTGATATGATCATGGCCGCTGCCAACACCTATGACTGGCCGGTTGCCACGGGGTGGCGGGACTGGGGGGATGAAATCGGCGCCCGGGGGCGTTGTCCCGAGTTTGGCATCATGAATCAGTTCATCAACAACGAGGAGGATTACCTCTATTGCTGCATGATCGATGCCTGGCGGCTGGGCAAGCCGTACGGCGGGTTGGCGATGGCCCGCCATGTCATGGACATCGATTACATTGATTTCTCGGAAGACCCCGGGCGCGACGGGGCCACCTGCCCCCATTCGGTGGATCATACCGGTGGCGAAGTGTATACCAGCCACCAGTGGTGCCAGGGATTGCTTTATTTCTACCTTGCGACCGGGGATGAGGAAGTGCTTCGCATTGCACGCCGGGTGGGGGATTGCCTGTGCTGGTGGATTTATGGACCCCGCGCCTATGCGCTCCGTTTTTCAGGTCGTGAGACGGCCTGGCCCCTGTTGTCCCTCGCGGCGCTGTACGACGTCACCCATGAGGATAAATACCGGGATGCCGGGCTTAAGATCGTGGATGACCTGATCGCCATCCGGGAGGAACGCGGCAGGCTGGAATGGGAATACCCCGGGGGCAGCGGCATTTATTCCGGTTACATGATTGCCATGACCTTCAACGGGATCTGGGATGTATATGCCGCCACCGGGGAGAAACGGGTCCTGGACCTGTGGAAGTCGATCACGGGTCCGGTGGTCGAGCAACTGGTCGATCCCGCCGGCATGGGATATGTGCATTTCCGCAACTGGCCCCTTAAATGGGCGGATCTGACGGTCCTGGTGCGGTGGTATCAACTCACCGGCGACCGCCGGTACGTGGATCTTGGGCGAAACGGGCTGCGCCTGATTCTTGCGGGATGCCCGCAACCGCTTCACCGGACCCAGGGACTTGCGGCCATGGGGTATCGTCATTTCATCCTGTTCCTGAAACTGGCGGATGAATTCGGCCTGATCAATGACGACCATTGTACCCTGGTGTGGTGATGCGAATATTCCCTGACAGTCCGGTCCGGTTCCGTCCCTGGCTGGTGGCCCTGCTGGCTGCCGGCTGCCTGTCGGCCGGCACGGGTTGCCGTACCTGCCGCACCATGGTGAATCATTACCAGATGCCGGATTACGTGGTAACGGCGGATTTCTACCGTGAAGCACCCCAGCATATTGCCGTATTGCCGTTTGCAGGCCGGGAGGAGAGTCTCCTTGCCCAGCAAAAGGCGGACACCTGCCGCCGGGTATTCTATCAGCATCTCAGCGTCCGGGATTTTGCCACCATGTCCTTGCGTGATTGTGACCGCCTGCTGGCGTCCACGTGGTCCTTGCCGGAATCGGAACGGCATACCTGGTTTTTACTGAAGTGGATCCGTTTCGTGGATGCGTTTGGAATGACCAGTGTCCTGGACCTGCACACCGTGCTGACCGGCGATCCGTTGCGCAACGAGGAGTTCGCCAAACTGGTGGATATGGCGGGCGATACCCTGCGGACCGATGCCTGCCTGGCGGGTGTCACGCGCAGTTATGGCCGGATCTATGCCGTGGTGGTCTCCTCCATCAGCATCGGGACCCGTGTGGAGTTGCGTTCCACGCGGACCGGGCGACTGCTCTGGCGCGGGCAGGACAACCGGCGGAACTACGAGATTGCGTTCACCTTGAATCCCCTGGATATTCCGTTCTACCTGTTCCACACGTGGCGGAATTCCCGCGGGCGGGAGCTCGATCAACTCGCGTATGAGACCTATGGGGAATTGGACCGCACGATTCCCTACGTGGACCGGCCTTCGCTGGCCACCGTGGTGACGCTGAGTAACACCACGATTCATGCGCGTCCGTCCACGCTGGCTTTCCGCCACCGGCTTCGCGTACCGGCCGGCACGCGTCTGCCCTTTGTCATGGAGCAGAACGGCTGGTACCAGTGCGTGCGTCCGGACGGGCGGGTCGGCTGGGTGCTGACCAGCGAAGCTAGGCTTGAGCTGGAACCCCTTGGCATCCGGGAGCCCGTGGCACGGGTTCAACCGGATCATCCCGCCGGGCATCCGTGATGGCGCCATGACGAAGCTTCGCACCATCCTGCACCTGGACATGGACGCGTTCTTTGCGTCCGTCGAGCAACTGGACCATCCCGCGTGGCGCGGGAAGCCGGTTATCGTGGGGGCGGCGGGCGACAAGCGCGGGGTGGTGGCGGCGGCTTCCTACGAGGCGCGGGTGTTCGGGGTTCATTCCGCCATGCCGTCCCGGGAGGCTGCCCGACGATGTCCGCACGCGATCTTCACGCCGCCCCGCGGCGAACGGTATGAAGCAGTGTCGCGCCAGGTGTTTGCGATACTCGAACAGTTCACGCCATTGGTTGAGCCGTTGTCGATTGACGAAGCGTTTCTCGACGTGACCGGCGCCGCCCGCTTGTTCGGCGATGGTCCGTGCGTGGCGGAACGGATCCGTGAGCGAATCCTGGCGGAGACCCACCTGACGGCCTCGGTCGGGGTGGCGACGAACAAGTTTCTCGCAAAACTCGCCAGCGACCTGAACAAGCCGGACGGCATCACGGTGGTGCCGGTGGATCCGGATGCCATACGGGCATTCCTGGCGCCGCTTCCGGTCCGCAAGCTCTGGGGGGTTGGTGCGGTTACCGGTCGTTTGCTGGAATCGGCGGGATTACGGACCATCGGAGACGTCCAGGGGTGTGGCCACAGCCGGCTGGCTGCCCTGTTGGGTCGTGATGCGGCGCGTGATCTGCAGGCGTTGTCGCGCGGGGAGGATGACCGTTCGCTGGAATTATCGCGGGAGGAGAAAAGCATTTCGCGGGAACATACGTTCGACCAGGATTGCGAACGGGCGGGGGTGGTGGAGGCCAGGCTCATCGATCTGGTGGACGATGTCGGCGCCAGTTTGCGTGCCGGGGGGTATTATGCCGAATGTGTCCGGATCAAGGTGCGATGGAGCGGCTTCGAGACGTTGACCCGGCAACGCCAGTTGCCGGCGCCGGTCTGTGATGATTTCACCCTGCGGGACTTGGCGCATGCCTTGTGGCGCGAGGTCGGCATGCGCCGGCCGGTCCGGCTGATCGGGTTCGGGGTCAGCCGGCTGGTGGAGTCGGTCAGCCGGCAGATCCCGCTGTTTGAGGCGGACGATGCAGACACCCGGCGGCGGGAACGGTTGAGCCGTACGGTCGACGGGCTGCGCCGGCGTTTCGGCAAGGACGTGTTGCGCCGGCTGGAATAAGCCGGGGGCTGTCAGGATGGCGGTGTGAGTCCCAGCCGGTCAAACTGTTCGGGTGGGGCATCGTTCTCCCGCATCAGGTGCACCAGGTGACCCATCATGCGTTTTTCGATTACCGGATCCCGGAGGGGATGTTCCTGCGCCGGATCCTTTTCCAGGTCGAACAGCAGGGTTTCGGCCAGGTTCTTGTTCAATCCCGGCCCGCAGGGGATCCGCATGGTGCGGCATCCCTTGGTGAAGGCGAAGGGTTCCTGGAGTTGGATGTTCTGGAGTTCCTGTGTGCCGAACGTGTGCCGCATATGGGTCGGCATGTGGGTGTATTCATTCAGGGGTTGATTGTCCGGTTTGACGGTTGCCCGCAGGTAGACATGGCGGCCGTCGGTCACGCCCACCTGTCCGCCGAAAATCCCGAATAATCCGGCTTCACGCACGGCTTTGTCCGCCGCCACGGTTTCGCGCAAGGGAACGCCCTGCATGTCGGCGGGACGTTCGATGTTGAAATACTCGAGCACCGTGGGCGCCAGGTCGATGGTCTGGACGAGGCTTTGCCGGTGTTCGCCGGCCTTGCCCGATCGGGGGTCCCAGACAAACAGCGGCATGTGGGCGATTTCGTTATAGAAGGGTTGGCAGCACTTGGCCCACCACCCGTGCTCGCCCAGCAGGAAGCCGTGATCGGTATTCACGATCAGGAGGGTATCCTTCCACAGGCCGAGGGCGTCCATCTTGTCGAGGACTTTTCCGAGGTACCGGTCGCACATGCTGATCAGCGCCGCGTTGACGAAGCGGATATGTTTGACGATCTCCGGAGACTCCTCGACCCGGCCGTAACGCGGCCAGTCAAAGTGGGGGCCCTGGTAATCGTCGGGATACAGTTTGAGGTAATCCTCGTAGGTGAAGTAGGGCTCGTGCGGATCGAAGGTTTCCAGCTGGAGGAACCAGTTGTCACGGGCGTGGTTGGTGTCGAGGAATTCAAGACCCAGCTTGAAGGTTTGTGCCTGGTGATGGCTGGCCTCGTCGCGCATGTAGGAGCGGTTCACCCAATCCTGGTGGATCCAGGGGCCGGGACGGATGACATCGTTGAGGCTGTCGGCGGGGCGGGGGACATCGTTGAGGTTGCATTTCCAGGGATCGCCCTCCTGGCCGCGGACGATCTCCCAGGACTTGAAGCGGGTATGGTAGTTGCATCCGCCTTCCTCCCAGTAGTGGTAGTGGTCGCTGATCAGGTGGGAATGGATGCCGTTTTGTTTAAGCAGTTCGGGCATGGAATCGTCGAAGGGTTCGATGGGGCCCCAACTCCGGTGGAGGAAGTTGTAGCGACCGGTATGCAGCTCGCGGCGTGCGGGCATGCAGGGCATGCTGCCGACGAACGCGTTGTCGAACGTGACGGTTCGTTCCGCCAGGCGGCGGAAGTTGGGGGCCTTGACCCAGTCGCATCCGTAGGGTGGGAGCATGTGGCGGTTGAGCGAATCAAACATGATCATGATGGCCTTCATCAACGGTCTCCTCCCGGGCTTGCCGACATCGGTGTGAACGGGATATAGTTATTTCACGGGTTGGTGTCAATGGAGAGATGCCGATGATTGCAATTCCGATTATACTGTTGGGGTTCGGCTGGTTGGTCCTGATGGTCGGCCAGATATGGCTGATCGTGGTGGCCTTCCGGACCCGTGTGATGTGGGGCTTCCTTTCCCTGCTGGTGCCGTTTGCTTCGTTGATATTCCTGATCCTGTATTGGTCGGATGCCAAGCAGGCCTTTCTTACGCAGGTGGCCGGTATGACGTTCGTCGTGCTGGGGGCCGTGGTGGGGATGCAGATGGGGATGAACGTGTTGGATCGTATGGCGTCGGACGGCTCGTTGCAGGCCCAGATGGAGCGGGCCATGGCGGAAGCTGCGGCGTCAGCGGAACTTGCCGGGCAACCGGCGGGTGAGACGGTTGCCGTTGCTGCGCCGGAGAATCCCGATGCCCGGCTGGTGGGGTTGCCGGTGGGGGATTTGCGGGAACTGATCGGAACCCCGCGCGGCCGGCTGAAGACCGGCCGCCGGCTGACCCTCTTTTATGAGGGGATGGAAGTGATCGCGGATGACGGGGAGCGCGTGAGCCGGGTGGTCTACACCGAATGACCGCGGTAGTTGCGCGGTTCGATGTTCAGGTGACGGATGCGGTAGTTGATGATGCGCGGGGTGGTCATGAGTTCCCGGGCGGCTGCCGCGGCGTTGCCCCCGTGTTTTTTCAGGGCATCGATGATGATTTCCCGTTCGTAGGCGTCAATCAGGTCCTTGAGGCGGGCGCCTTCGGGTG
>MHBQ01000019.1:0-3620 GCA_001803315.1 Lentisphaerae bacterium RIFOXYC12_FULL_60_16 | reverse complement strand
CGGTGTTGGTCGCTTCACTGGTCTGAAGGGTGGGGGGGAGACTGGTCCCGTGAATCACGTCATCCCGGCTGCTTAACACGGCGCGTTCGATGCAGTTTTCCAGTTCCCGGACATTGCCCGGCCAATGGTAGGCCATGATCATGTTGATGGCTGCGGTGGAGATGCGCTTGACCCGCTTGTTGTACAGGGTGTTGTACTTGGTGACGAAGTGGTCGGCCAGCAGCATGATATCCGAGCGTCGTTCGCGGAGCGGCGGGAGCAGGATCGGGAAGACGTTGAGGCGGTAGTAAAGGTCTTCGCGGAAGCGGTCCTTCTCGATGGCATCCTCCAGGTTGCGGCTGGTGGCGGCGATCACCCGGACATCCGCCCGCAGGGTCTGGGTTCCGCCCACCCGTTCAAACGTTTTTTCCTGGAGGACGCGCAGGAGGCGAACCTGCACGGCGGGAGAGATATCCCCGATCTCGTCCAGCAGGAGGGTGCCGCCGTCGGCCAGTTCGAAACGGCCCTTGCGTTGTTGGGAGGCGCCGGTGAAGGCGCCTTTCTCGTGTCCGAACAATTCGCTCTCGATCAGGTTCTCGGGCAGGGCGGCGCAGTTGACACAGATGAAGGGGCCCTGTTTGCGCTTGCCGGCAAAATGAATGGCCCGGGCCACCAGTTCCTTGCCGGTTCCGGATTCGCCGCGTATCAGCACGGTGGCTGCGCTGTCGGCGATCTGGGACACCTGTTCATAGACCCGCCGCATGCTGTTGCAGTTGCCGACCATGTTTTCCGGGCTGAACGTGTGGCTTAACTGCTGGCGCAGGCTCTGGTTCTCGGCCATCAGGCTTTCGCGTTCCGCCAGGGTTTCGCGGATCTTGGCGACGCCTTCAGCCAGCAATTCCGCGACCAGTTTCAGGAATCGAAGGTCGCGTTCCAGTTCGGTCTGCTCGGCCACCGGGCGATCGAGGCTCATGGTGCCGATCACCAGTCCCCGGTGGATGATCGGGACGCAGAGGAAGGCGGCGGGTCCCAGCTTACGGGACCGGGTGCGGTTGAGGAACTGGGCATCCTTGGTCAGGTCGGGGACCAGGGCGGGTTTTCCGGTTTTAGCCACCATGCCGGTGACCCCCTCGCCGATGGAGTACTGGCCGCGGCGCCGCTCATCGGGGGTCAGACCGCGTGACGCTTCGATGGCAAAGACGTCGGTGTCCTGTCGTCGCAGGGTGAGGGTTCCGCGGGATAGCCCCATCTCGGTTTCCATGATGTCGAGCACTTCATTCAGCAAGGCGCTGACATCCTGCTGGTGTGCCAGGGCATGGGAAATCTTATAGAGAATCGACAATTCCAGCTCGGCCCGGGAACGATGTTCCGAGCGGTTTGCCGCGCCGCGTGACGTTGTGCTGGTTGTCTGACTCATAACCGGGGGGTTTTGATCGAACATTTTTGTAACTTATCGGTTTGCCAAATACAAGGATGTTGTTGCAGGTATTTTTGGAACCGTTGAGCGATTGAGGAAAGACAGGGTTGCAAGCGGCCTTAAGCCGTACGTCCGGCGGCTTCGATGAACGGCCGCAAGTTCTGCATCAGGCCCTTGAAGGCGTCCGGATCCAGGGACTGGTGGCCGTCGGACAGGGCGGACCGGGGGTCGTAGTGGACTTCGATCAGCAGGCCGTCGGCTCCGCAGGCAATGGCCGCCCGGGCCATCGGTTCCACGTATTCACGGACACCGGTCCCGTGTGAGGGGTCGACCAGGACCGGCAGGTGGCTGACGCGCTTGATATGCGGGATGGCGCTCAGGTCGAGGGTGTTGCGCGTGGCTGTCTCGAAGGTGCGTATGCCGCGTTCGCACAGGATGACATTCGGGTTGCCTCCGGCAACGATGTATTCGGCTGCCATCAGCAGGTCTTCGACCGTGGCGGCCATGCCGCGCTTGAGGATGACCGGCTTGCGGCTGTTCCCCAGGGCGGTCAGCAGGCGGAAATTCTGCATGTTACGGGCTCCCACCTGGAAGGCATCGGCATATTCCTGGACCACCCCGACATCCGACACCTCGACGACTTCGGTTACCGCCGGCAGGTGGCAGGAACGGGCAACATCCCGCAGGATATGAAGGCCTTCGACGCCGAGTCCCTGAAAACTGTACGGGCTGGTCCGTGGCTTAAAGGCGCCGCCCCGTAAACCATGGGCGCCGGCGTTGCGAACCGCCTCGGCGGTCCGGCGCATCTGGTCGGCCGATTCAATGGCGCAGGGGCCGGCAAACACGGCAATACGCGGGCCTCCCACCTCGACGGAACCGATCCGGACGACGGTATTGTCGGGATGCCATTCGCGGCTGACCAGTTTGAAGGGTGAGAGGATGGGGGTGACCCGTTCCACCGCCGGGTGGTTTTCCAGGTGCAGGTTGCCCAGAACGCGCTCATCGCCCAGGGCGCCCAGGACCACCCGTTCGGTTCCGGGAAGGCACAGCGGCTTGAGACCGGCGGCGGCGATCTGGGCCAGGATTTCGTCGGCCGCCGATTGCGGGGTGCCGGGCTTGAGTACAATAATCATGGTGCGAGCATGCCACGTCAGGGGGTGGGTTGCAACGTGATTCCGGATTCCGGCAGCAGGGACTGTTCGCGGATGTAACGGGCGGCGATGTCGGCGGCCGCGGCCACCCCTTGTGCATTCCAATGGGTGTCGTCGGGGAAATAGAGGAGTTCACCCTGTGCAGCGAGGTCCCTGAAAGGGGTGTACAGGTCGATGGCCGGGATTCCCTGCGCCACCAGTTCCGCATGCAGGATCTGGAGGAAAGGCTGCTGATCTTGCGGGTTCACGCGTTGGGCTGGCAGGCGGAACCGGTAGATGTTCTCCTTGTCGGGCAATGGCAGGTAGAGGAGCGTGATCCCCTGTTGCCGGCAGTAGCGGTGGGCATTCCGAATGCCCTTGAGCACGGTGGAAAGGCCGCGCTGGCGTGCGGTGAGGGATACCATCTGGATGCCGGGAGCATAAAACAACATGCCCGATGCGGGGTCGATGTGGCCGATGTCGGGTGGCCGCAGGCCGGTCAGCCGCCAGCGCAATTCATGAAATACGGCCCGGGACCAGTAGGTTGAGAGCCGGGGTTCCGACGGGGGGGATGGCGGAAGGAGTGGCATGTCGGAGGGGAGGGACGAATCATCCGGCCAATCGGCATACGGCCTGAATACGGTGCTGAAGATCGTGCGTTCAACATGTTCCCATATGATCAGCCGGGGTGGCCGGGCCTTGAAGCGTGGATCCGCCAGGAATGCGGCCAGGGAACGCGGGGCGTAATTGTAAATCCGCACGCCCAGACGTTCGGCCAGCCGGGCGGAAAACGTCTCGTGGTCGCTCAGCGACGAACCGGCCATGTCGGAATCGCCGATGGTCACGATGGGATAGTAGGTGGTGTCGGGTGCCGCGGGATTCCGAAACCCGTAGGCATCCGTCTGGAAATGCTGATGCCTGATCCGGCGGAATTTCCGGACATTCAGCAGGTTGGCGAGGTCGCCGTAAATGAGTTTATCAAAGGTGGAGGAAACCTTGAAAGGACCGGGGGCATCAGGTTCCGGCGTGGCCATGATTTCCCAGGCCCGGAAAGCGAAATCCCCTTTGTCCAAGCAGAGCCGGCCCAGCATGTC
>MHBQ01000018.1:6463-10832 GCA_001803315.1 Lentisphaerae bacterium RIFOXYC12_FULL_60_16 | reverse complement strand
ACCAGCGCATGCCCCCGCTGGCGCGTCAGGGTGAACAGGTATTCCAGCACCTCCCCACCCGTCCCCCGGTCCAGGTTGCCGGTCGGCTCGTCCGCCAGGATAACCTGCGGATCATTCATCAGGGCGCGGGCCAACGCCACCCGTTGTTGTTCACCACCGGACAACTCCATCGGGCGATGCGCCAGGCGATCCGACAGTCCCACCGCCGCCAGCAGGTCGCACGCCCGCACCCGGGCGTCACCCCCGATCGACCGCACCCTCCCCAGCGCCATGGCCGGCAACAGGACATTCTCCAGCACCGTCATCTCCGGCAACAGCTGGTAGGATTGGAACACAAAGCCGATCACCGCGGCCCGCAAGGCGGTCCGGCGTGATTCTGACAACTGGTACACATCCCTGCCTTCAATCCACACACGGCCCGCCGCGGGATGATCCAACCCGCCCAACACGTGCAACAGGGTCGACTTGCCCGCCCCGCTGATTCCCACAATGGCAACCGTTTCACCCGGCCGCACATTCAGATTCACATCGCGCAAAACGTCCAGGGTCACCCCGCGTAACCGGTAGGACTTTTGCAGCCCTTCGGCGCGGATCACATCACGGGTGGAGGAGGCGTTATTCATGGCGAAGCGCCCTCACCGGATCCAGCCGGGCCGCACGCCACGCGGGAATGATGCTGGCCAGCGTACAAAACACCATGACGAAGACCCCGATCTGCGTCAGTTCAATCCACGATGTCTTCCAGGGAATCTCACTCAACCCGTAAATCGCCTTGGGGAACACCTCGATGCGAAGCAACGCCAGCCACCCGACGATCCGTCGGAGGTTGTGCAACACCAGCAATCCGGCGCCAATCCCCGCCGCCGTCCCCGCCAGGCACTGGATCCAGCCATGCCAGACAAAGGCGGCCATGATCTTTCCGGAGGAGAATCCCAACGCCTTGAGCAACCCGATCTCGTTGGTCTTCTGCACGGTAATCACGATCAGGGTGTTGGTGACGCAGAATATCGCCACGATGGTAATGAACACCAGCAACACGAACATCATGGTTTTCTCATGGCTTAACGCGTTGAACAACACCCGGTCGATTTCCGTCCAGTTCTGCACGCTGTAGCCCGGCCCCAGTTCCCGCTCGACGGTTTCCTGGTGGCGGGCGAACTGGAACGCATCATCCGTCATGACGAAAATGGTCCGGGCCCCGTCCGTCTCGCCGACCAGTTCACGGGCCACATCCAGCGAGGTCAGGACAAACCCCCCGTCGAAATCGCGCATGCCCATGTCGAAGATCCCGGTCACGGTCAACTCCAACGGCAGATACAACTCATCCTGGCGCACGACGTTGAGCGGTGAATACACCAGCAGACTGCTGCCCAACCCCAACCCCAGCTCGACCGCCAGGTCGACGCCCACCACCACCTGCGACCCGTGCAAATCGAATCGCCCGTACCGGGTGTTCTCGGGAATCCGGCTGACGGATGCCGCACGTTCCGGATCAACCCCCAACACCACCGGGGCCGCCATGCGGTCCTCGAAACGCACCAACACCCGGGTCTGGATGGACGGCGTTACGCCCGTGACACCCGGCAATCGTTCCAGGCGCTCCGACACGCCGTCCGGGTCCTCAATGCCTTCCCCGTTCGAATAAACCGTCAGGTGGGGCTTGAAGCTGAGGATTTTCTCCCGCCACATCGCGTCAAACCCCGTCATGACCGACAGGACAATAACCAGGATCGCCACGCCAAGCAGGACCCCCAACATGGATATCACGGTCACCACCGATATAAAGGACCGGTTCGGCCGCAGGTACTTCAGCGCGAGGAATAATGAGAAGGGCATCATGGCCCGTTAAATCCTTAGGTGCGGGGTTTCAACTGCGGGAACAGGATGACATCGCGAATCGATTCGGCGCCGGTCAGGACCATCACCAGCCGGTCAATGCCGACTCCCATGCCGCCCGCCGGCGGCATGCCGTGCTCCAACGCGAGCAGGAAATCCTCATCCACCGCCTGGGCATCGGCGCCGGCCTGCTCCAGCAAACGCTGCCGCTGGATCAGTGGATCGTTGAGTTCCGTATAAGCCGGGGCGACTTCCTGCCCCCGGATGACCAGCTCGAACACATCGACCGATGTCGGATCGTCGGCACAGGGTTTGGCCAACGGAACCAGGGCAGCCGGGAAACGGGTCACAAACGTAGGCTGAATCAGGGTTTTCTCGATCAGCTTCTCGTATACTTCATGGGTGATCAGCAGGGAATCCCAGGCCGGATCAACCGACAAGCCCGCCGCCTCCACCCGGCGCCGCATCTCCGCGACATCCAGCTCAAACCATTCAGGACCCATCCGTTCCCGGATCAGGTCCCGGTAAGCCGCCTCGCGCCACGGGAGGGTCAGGTCGACCGCCAGATCACCATCCCCGACCTTCAATCCGCCGCAGACGCTCTGGGCGACCTGCGTCACCAGTGCCTGGATCAACGCCTGCATGCCCCGCAGGTCAGTATACGCCTCGTAAACTTCCAGCATGGTGAATTCAGGATTATGGGTGCGCGACAACCCTTCGTTTCGGAAATTGCGGTTGAGCTCGAATACGCGGTCAAACCCGCCGACCAACAGGCGCTTCAAATAGAGTTCCGGCGCAATGCGCAGGAACATCGGACACCCCAACGCCGTATAATGGGTGACAAACGGCTTCGCCGCCGCACCTCCGGCCTGTGCCTGGATCATCGGGGTTTCCACCTCGGCAAACCCGCGGGCAACCAGCAAGGAACGGATCTCGTTGATGATCCGGATCCGCCGTTCAAAGAGCGTGCGCACGTCGGGATTGGCGATCAGGTCCAGGTAACGCTGGCGATATCGCTGGTCAACATCCTTCAAGCCATGCCACTTCTCCGGCAGGGGTTGCAAGGCCTTCGACAACAGGGTCCACCGGGTTACCCGGATCGTGGGTTCACCCGTACGCGTGGTGAACAGGTCCCCTTCGACCCCGACATGGTCCCCCATGTCCAGCAGGCGGAACGCCGCAAAGGCGTCATCCCCGACATCCTGTTTCCCGACAAATATTTGAAACCGGTCCGAGCCATCCCGCAAATCCGCAAACGCGCTCTTGCCCATGTGCCGGATCGTCGTCAGGCGCGCCGCGGCCGTTACATGCCTGCCCTCGGCAAAGCCCGCGCGGATTTCCGCCAGGCGGCCGCTGCGTTCAAACGCCGCCCCGAACGGCTCATAACCCGCGGCCCGCAGGCCTTCCAGGTTCTTCAAACGCTGCAACCGATATTCGTCCTGCTGTTCGTCCATGAGATCAACTCCCGCCCGGTGGATACATTCAGCACCGGGAAACCATCGGTACCATGCCGTAAAGCCCCGCCGATTGCATCAAAAAATCCGCCCGGGCATCCGGCGGTTCGACGCTTGTCACCCCACGGCGGGTTCAACCTTCAAGATCGTTTGCAACCGATGGCGGGATGCCGGCGGCGCTACCAGGCACAGGTGATAGACCGGACGTTTAAGCCCGTCGATAAAATCCGGTGCTCCGGATTCAGAATCCGTTTTCCATAGCGGATGAACGGTCAACACCGCCTTGTGTCCACGGGTCATCCAGCCGGCGTCGGTCCTGACCCAGGGGAATGAACTGTGAAGATTGAATGAAACCCGGAGTTCCTGGATCGACTCAACCGCATCGGTCACCCTGAAACTGGTTGGTTGATCACTCTCCACCACCCGCGTAACGTGCTTTACCCGTGGACCCCAGGCAGGGGTGACATCGATGCTGGCCCGCATCCGGACCACGTCACCCTCGCCTTCCGGAATAGTGGCCGCCGGGCATGGATTGAGCTGGCGGGACAACAGGACATCATCGAACTCCGGTATCAGGACATTGTGATACCGGGCATATGAAATAGTCGAACAACGGGGGTCATCATACCCCATCTGACCCCGTTCAACCGCAATCTCTTCCCCAAAAGCCTCCAGAACGATACTCCCGCGATCCTCATGGCAATGGCCGGTATTCGCCATCCCTCCCGTTAACTGCAACCGTACAGGGCCCTGTTCCGTCGGACGGCATGAACAAAGCATGCCGGTATGATTCAGAATGGAAAATACCGGTGGCTCCGCCCGTGGATCAGGCAGTTCATCCGGGCCGAATATCAGGTTGAACAAGGCCCCCGGAGAACAGGCCTGATGCAGGCGAGAGTCATCTTCCTGGACCATCATCCCGGCCATCAGCGACGCCATGGCTGGATCCCCGGTGAGTTGATGGAGTCCTGCCAGGCATTCTTCATACACACAGACTCCCGCTCGTCCGCCATCGGCGGTCTTGATCGTGGATCCATAGGGTTGGACCGTGCTGAGCATGGTGACAAGGTACTGGTTGA
>MHBQ01000018.1:0-6434 GCA_001803315.1 Lentisphaerae bacterium RIFOXYC12_FULL_60_16 | reverse complement strand
CGGAATTCAACCCCTTGGTGCCGGGCAAGGGCCTGGTAAGCAACCAACGCGTGTCCGCACGTTGACGTTCCATACCCCACCCCTTCATACGTGCCACCATCGGGCATAAAATAGGCAACCACCGTTTCATCCAGCGCCTTGACAGCCGCATCGAGCAACTCGGTTGCGTAAGGGTAGCGGCTGGACAGCGCCAGCTCACACAGTATGGCACCCCAGGCAATGTAGACGCCCTGATTACAGGTCCGGACATAGGGGTGCTGCATGAGGGTTTGGAGTATCCAGGGCAGGGCTTTGGTTGCCAGACATTGTGCCAGGAGATGTTTGCCGGCTTCGGTCAGACAGCACCCCGCCCAGTCCCAGGCAAAAATGGCGTTGTGTGCCCACCGGTATTCGTAAAAAGCCCGCTGCTCCCATGACGACCCCGGCAAGGTGGGGAGAAATTCCGGTTGCCAGGTGGCGCAATGGCAAAGGGCCATGGCGTGGTTGGCTGCCATCCGCAACAACGTCGGGTCATTGTCAATCAACCCGACAAATGCCCCGCATTGCATGGCAAGCTGGCTGATGGGCTCCGGTCCCCGTAACCGGTAACATCGGGGCCGCTTATCGTTGGGATGTGTGGCCACCCCGCGCCAGGGTTCCTTCTGGCGTTCCCCATCGGCCACCTTCCGCAGCTTATCCATCAGTTTGCGGTAAGGCCCTGTCTTTGCCCGCTTGCGAATGGCATCCAACTCCGTGGCCCCGAAAAACAAGCCAAGCGTCGGTTTGACGTCCAGCGGCCCCGGGGACACCAGAAGATCGTTCCATCCGTCCCGGAAGGGGTTGGGTCGAGCCTGCCGATCCTCCCGCCGCTGCCGGTTGAATACACCCAGCCAGAACAAATGGCCGTTGCCAGGCTGGGATGAATCGTCCGTCAGGGTGATCCGGATATGCGAGATCATCTTGCCAGCCAAAGGACCTTCATATTCCTCGGACGTGTTGGTGCCGCGCGTGCAGTTGATTGGAACGTATTCACGGCCGTCAATGACCAGGGTTATGGTGATACAGGTAGTGTCGGTTAATGAGACACAGGCAATCAATCCATCATACATCGAGACGTCCAGATCGACGTCTTTTTCGAGCCGTATCACCGTCTTGCCTTGACCCGCATCCCAACTGAAGGATGTCGCGTGGAAGTTCTGGCGGACTTTGCCATTGGTTCCCGGGTCACAGGCAAATCGCCAGTCCTTCAGATGACAACGGTAAGGATCATAGAATCGCTGGATAACGCCTTCGGCTTCATTGATCGGCACCGGATGCATGGCTCCCCCTTACACGGTTATACCCGTTGAACGCCGAATTGTCCTTAAAGGAACAAACGCTGTCAGTATAAAAAGTCCGTACAAAATCCCTGGATTTTGCCCGCTCGACAAACGGCGCCAAATAGGTTCATGGTAATGGAATCGTTATGAAAACAGGATTCGGACAACCGGTTGTTGCGGCGGTCTCTGCGATAGATGAAAACCGGTGGGGATTCCACCAGTTTCCCGCCTTGTCGCGGTTGCCCGACGGAAACATCCTGCTGATGTGGGCCGATGCGGCCGATGCCAGCGAAACCCACGGCCAGCCGGCTCCGGCCCTTGTATCCTCCGACCAGGGCCGGACCTGGAACCCGTTCACCGGGCAGCCCGCCCCCCGGCGCCCCCATTTCACCATCTCGGAAATCTTCGACGGTGAATACCTCGTCATGCCGTCACAGCCTTACTTCAATGTGGTTACCAACCGGATCACCCTGCCGGATCCGGTATCGGTCGCCGATGTTTACGGCAAACGAATGTGTTACCGGGCGGACGACCTGCCCGCCACCGTGCACGATTACTATCGCCATATACCGGCACAACGCTGGTCGCCCTCCACCCGTCAGTGGCAGAACGACCGCGTGACCTACGACCTGAACGGACTGCTGGCATGGAAACGCGAAGGCAGCGACCTGCTACCCCGCACCTTTTTCGAACGGTCCCTGCTCAAACACGGCCGCGAACTGCTGTATGCCGATTACCGTGCCCAATACAGTCTACCCGACGGCCGGGTTACACCCAAGGGCGGGTCCCACCTGATGGTTTCAAACGATAACGGCCGTACCTTCCTGCACCGTACCACGATTGCCGCCGATCCGGCCGGCAATGACCTCTACGGCGAACCGCACCTGGCTCCGACATCCGACGGGCGCCTGGTCTGCGTGATCCGGAAAACGGACCAGGTCCAGAAACCGATGGCAATCACCTGGTCCTCCGATAACGGACAGACCTGGACCCCGGTACACGAACTATTCGAATTCGGAGTCTGGCCCTGCATCATCCGGCTGGAATGCGGAACGATGGTGCTTTCGTATGGACGGCCCGGCGTGCATCTCCGGTTCGATTCGACCGGCTCCGGCGAACACTGGTCCGATCCCGCCACCCTGATCGAAGGGTCACACCGCGAAGTCACCCGTCATTCCTGCGGATACACCTCACTCCTGCCGGTCTCCGACCATGCTTTCCTGATCGCCTATTCGGATTTCAACCACCTCGATGCCACCGGCAGTCGCCGCAAGGCCATCCTGGTCCAGCCGGTGACGGTAACGCCATGAACGACCGATGGGGGAATGGCTCAGGAACGCGAGTTTGATTTGCAGGACAGGCGGGTTGGCTACGCCGCGATGAATGTTGGGCGTTCCTTGTTCGCGTCGAAGGATTAAGGACTGGTTAAGGGCCCCTGCCTTAATAATCGCCCGGCTTGGGAAATCATGAAGATCGAGCCTCTGGCCAACGCCTGCAGGCTTGTGGACTCTGTCAGGGCGTACTGGTCCCAGCCGTCGTACGATCCACCCGGCCACAGCGTGCGCACCGTAAGGCTGTAGGCGTCATACTTATCCCGCGCGCCATCGCCGTTGAAGTCCAGTTCCAGATACCGTATGTCAGCGGATACAAGCCGCAGTTCCGCCAGCCGCAGACCCGAGACGATGAGCGTGTCGTCCGCTACGAAGTCGGCCGTTACCGGAATGCTCAGTGTACGGCCGCCGTCCGTGTAGCTCGCCGCGCCCACCTTGCCCGAGGCGTCACCGGAATAGGACACGGCCGCGCCCGTATCGAACCGGCACGCCCAGGTCGCCGGCATGCTGATGCGCATCGTGCCGCCGTTGGTGATCGTGCCCGCCGGATCCTCCGCCCAGATCGTCAGCGCCGCCAATGCCGGATTCGCCGCGGTAAAATCGAACACTTGATTCCCGGCCGACGCCAGCGACACCAGCGCCCCGCCCAGCCCCGCCGACACGCTCATGGTATCGCGGTCCCAGCCATCATACGACCCGCCTTTGAATCGATCGTCCTCGGGTGCCGCCGCAGCCCACAGGAAGGAACACATAAGTGAGCTTACGATAATTTCTTTCATGGCGTTAATCCCTCCACCTGCAAACTGCACCTCCCACTCACGGCCCCGCCCCGGACGGCACCGCACGTACGGCGCGAAACCCGTAGCCATTGGCTCGTGTTGCGATTATGGTGGCGGCTGAAGCGCGGTCCGATACACATGCAGCGGCGGCCGTCCAGCTAAAGCCGCTACCCCGAAACCCGGAGCCGTCGGCGGAAGTTCCCGGCCACGCGGTAACGTTCGCGTTGCCATCCGAGGCCAGTTCGCCGTTGCCGTGCTGGCCGGTGAAGGCACGCCCGGCCACCACACCGATCGTCACCGTCCGTTCCCAGAGGTTCCCGCTCAACTCCATAATCCCCCAGTAGGATGCCCCCGCCGCCACCCGCGAACTGCTCGCTGTCGCGTAGATGCCCACGCGGAAAGGCCCATCCGGCGAACAACCATCATAGTTGCAGTTCCCGCCGGTTGCCGTATCCGTGCCCGTGCCGTCATTGCCGATCGCCGTGGTTGCACTGAGCGTCGTGTTGCCCCACGCATATTCATTCGCTACCGGCGTCAGCGGCCCCCGGCATGCTTTCTCAAACTCCAATTCCGTCATTGGCCGTAGCCCTGCCCAGTCCGCAAAGGCACACCCGTCCGCCCACGACAGAAAGTTACACGCGCGGTCCGGGGCGCCGTTGATGTAGACACCCACGGTGTTAGTGCCGATCGTGTAACGGGAACCTGTCGACACGGATGAATACCGGCTGGTGGCTTGGAACGATGTCAGCGTATTCAAAAAGTCTGTGTATTGCCCTTGTGTAATTTCGTATTTCATGCTGTAAAAAGCTGCATAGCCGTTGGGCCAGGAGACGTTGGGTGCGGTCTGGCCGGTTGGATAACCGCCTGCCTGACCGCCGAGCGACCCGCTTCCCGAGGGCACTACGTTCGCCTTGTTCGTGTTGATGGTTGTCAGCGTGAATGCACTGCTTTCCGACCCGCCACTGCCGGCCGCGAATGCGCCTTCCGCCACAAACACCATCTCCAACGCCAGAACCTGCATGCGCACCATGTCGGACTTTGTTAGGCTGTTGGAGGCGAAGTTCCACACCGCCTTGACGTTCCGAACCGACGTCGTGCCGGACCCCTCCACCGAGCGGCGTACGAACAGGCCCACCCGGTCGGATGGCACGCCGATCTCAATTCCTGTGCCCGTGCCGGTAGCATAGTCGGTCGGATTCGTTCCCGAGCCTTCCAGTTTTACGTGCTGCCATGCGTTTGAGCCCTCCGGTAGCACCTTGAAGAACACCCAGGCCGCGTCGTGGTTGATGTTCGTGTAGCGCCAGGAGTTCTCCCACGTGATATCGAAATTAACGTAGGCGGTGCTGTCGTCCCGCCCGCTCACCGTCACGTTCGTCACCTGCAGGTTGTTTGCCGGCGCGCTGTCCACCGCCAGCGTCAGTACTGCCAAACCCACAAACACCCATTTCCGCTTCATCGTTGCGCCTCCTCTTTTGTTTCCATCACCTCTCACCGTCCTGTTATGCCTGCCATTGCCCTCCAGATCGGCGACATGCACCAGCCGGTCGTTCCATACGGACCGCCTTCATATATAGTGCTTCCGCAGTGCGTCGAAGGCTAGTTTGCGGTTGCGGTGATAATCCACGATTCCCTTCAGATTCAACTCGTCCCAGTAACCGTTGGGCACCTTGGAGGGGTCTCGGTAGTCACTGAAACAGAACGGAAAGGTGCCCACAATTTGTGGATAGTCCGATGCCAGCGCCAGAATCGCACTCAGCAGGTCGGCGTGGTAGTTCTCCGACCACAGGTCCCGACTGGCGGCGTGGTTGCCCGGGACGCTGTCCGCACCGAACTCAGTAAGAAACAGCGCCAAGTCCCGCTTCTCGCCCACCACCTTGTCGAGCATCTCGCGCAGGGGTGTTAGATTGATCGGTTCCGTCGCGACAGAACCCTGAACGCCGCACACCGCGCCCTCGCTTACGGGTGCCAATCCCTTGCCACCCCAAATCTTATCGTACCACCCCCAATACGAGTTGAGCCCAACCACATCCACAAGATCGGCGATCGGCCCAATAATACCGTAGAGTGCCGCGTAGGAAATCAGGCGAGTCGAGTCTGTCTCGCGCATGGTGGCGGTGAGGGCGCGGAAGAATTCTTCGGCTTCGGGGTTGGCGGTGTTGCACTCGTTACCAATGCTGTAGATTGCCACACTCGGGTGGTTGCGGGCGATGGCGATCATCTCGCACGCCATATTCTGCGCCAGGGCCAGCCATTCGGGATCGGCGAAGCGTGTGACGGTTTCGCGGTCGCCGGGATGATAGCAGTATACCGGCGGTTCGATCCAGACCAGGAATCCGAGCCGGTCGCAGGCGGTATAGAACGCCTCGTCCATTGGATAATGGCAGCGCACGGCATTGCAACCAGCCTCCTTCATCAGCCGCAGGTCGGTGTCAATCTGTTCCGAGGTCATAACCAAACCCGTTACCGGTGAATCGTAAACGTAGCAAACGCCCTTGAGCGTATACGGCTGACCGTTGAGATGAACGATGCCACCGCGCATGGCGAGGGTGCGGAAACCGAAATCGAACTTACGCCGGTCCTGCACCGCACGCGCCTCATCCAGCAACTCGACCACGATCGCTTCCATGTGGGGGAACTCCGGCGACCAGGAAGGCGTATCGAAGAACGGAACCTGAACGGCCAGCGTGCCATCGACGGCCAGCGCCGCCTCCCATGACAACGAGCCCCCCCTGACGCGAACGATCTGGCCTGCTCGCGCGTTGAGCACCCGGCCTTCGGCTTTCAATTCCCATCCGCGCTCGGACTTCACGGCTTCCAGTGCGATATCCTCCAGGGCGGGTCCGTCCATGATTTCCAGACTAACGTCGCGGTGGATGCCGCCGTAGTTGAAGTAACCAAGGCAGGGCGGCCACTTCGTGATGAGCGCCCGGTTATCCACCTGCACCGCGAGGTGGTTGCTGCCGATGTTGAGCTTGCCGGTTACGTCGAGCACAAACGCGGTGTAACCTCCTTCATGGCTGCAGACG
>MHBQ01000017.1 GCA_001803315.1 Lentisphaerae bacterium RIFOXYC12_FULL_60_16 | reverse complement strand
CCGGTGGGGGTGGTTCTGATCGGCAGTGAGGTGGTTGCCCGGATACGGGTGGGGCTCGGTGCGGACGTGGTGGCGATTCATGCCGACGTTCGGGATGGCAAGGTTGAACAAGTCAAACCGGAATGGAAAGGGTCCACCCTTGAATGCTTCACCGCCGCGATGGATAACGATTCGATCAGCCAGATATACCTGGTACCGTCGGATGATGTGCATCCCGCGTATGCGGCGGTGGCGCACGGGGAGAACATCGAGCGTGCGGCCGATATCGCGGTGCAGAGCCGCCGGGTCAAGGGTGGTTACGAGCTGACGGCACTGATTCCAATGGCGCATACCGCGGCGAAGCCCGGCCGGCCATTCCGGATGGAATTCCAAGTCTCATCGGCGGCGGGAACGAAGGGTGGAAGGCAATACGGCACCTTGTTTGGCAGCGCACGCGCCTGTCGGAACCCCGCCACCTATGCCGTGATTCAACTACGGCAGTGATTCCCCTGCGGTCTTATGGTTCCAGGGCGAATTCGACGGTTACGACGGCCTTGATGGTTTTGTCGATGGATCCGGTGTCGTAGGTTCCGGAATCGGACGTTTCAGTCGAATGCCGCGGGGTGATCTGGAAAACGCCCTGGTTGGCCGAGCAGAGTCTGCCGACCCGGCTTTGGCTGTTGGTAGCCAGCTGGTTGGCCCGTTCAAGGGCATTCCTGGTGGCGGCGCCGAGCAGTTCGATCTTGTGGGAGTCGAGGGTGGAGACGAAATAGGCTGGGGGAGCAGAGTTAATCTCGATTCCCTGCTCGATCAGCCGGCTGGATGCCACCGCCAGGCGTTCAACCCGTTCAACATCCGCTGATTCGACCTGGACGGTCTGGAGCAGGGAATATCCTTCCACTTCGCTGGTGGCTATTCCCTTGTCGGTCCTCCGGTAATAGGTGGTGACATTCACGGGTGTCCATCGGATTTCAGCCTTGCTGCATCCGCTGGTCTGGAGGAATGTCTCAACGATCTGCTGTTGGGCGTTCAGGATGGCATACGTTTCGGCCAGACGCGTTCCCCGGCAGGTCAGCCAGGTGCTCCATGATGCCATGTCGGCCCGGACCGGAAGTTCGGCGTATCCCTTGACCCACAGGGTGCGGGGGGAAGGGCGGACCTTCTCGATGGTTCCGCTGACGATCAGGACCGAGAACACGAGTCCGGCCGCCAGCCATAGTCCCAATCCTCGAAGTCCCTTGCGTAAGTCTACGGATGATTCCGGCATGGTAACGGCTCCTCGCTGTTAACCCGTTTTTCTGATCAATGCGCTGCATTATGGGTGAACCATCCGGTTAAGTCAAACCGTTGCTTTCCGGAGCGCACCGCATTTCCCCCTTGACCGGCACCTGCAGAACCAGTTTCATCAAAGAAAGAAAAGGGTTTATGAACCGACAATGCGTGGCATTCGCAATTCTATTCGTTCATTTGGGCCTGGGGCAATCCGTCCCGGCAGACCCGGAAGAAAGTCCCCGGAGTGTGGTGATCGGGTTGAACTACCCGCAAACCGGGCCTTACATGAACGAGGGGCTCGACCAGTGGAATGCGGCTCATCTGGCCGCCGATGAAATTAACAACGCCGGAGGCATCCTGGGCGCCCGGATCCGGATTGCCTGGCGTGACACGAAGTCCGACCCCATGATTGCCGTGCGTAATGCCGTCGATCTGATCGAGAAAGAGCATGCCCGAATGCTCTTCGGAGGAGCTTCCAGCGATGTTGCGGCCGCCGTAGGCGCAGAAGCACAAAAACGCGGTGTCCTATTCTTCGCAACCTTGTCCTATTCCACCGATACAACCTGTGAAAAGGGTCATCGGTACATGTTCAGGGAATGCCACAACTCCCTGATGTCTGCCAAGGCCTTGAGTTACTATCTTACGGAAAAATTCCCCGGGGCAAATTACCAATACATCACGGCCGATTACGCCTGGGGGCATACCACGGAAGCGGCCATCCGCACCTATACCGATACCACGGACAAGGCGAAACATCCGGGTATCCTGATTCCCTTTCCGGGAGTTACGGATGACCAGATCCGGAATGCGCTGGAACATGCCAGGGTTGCAAAACCCCGGATGCTGGTCCTGGTGCTGTTTGGCAGCCATATGACCCGGGCGGTCCGAATCGCCCACGAAATGGGCATCAAGCAGCACACACAGATCATTGGACCGAACCTTACATCGGTCATGGCTGAAAGCGCCGGTCCCGAAGCCATGGAAGACGTGATGGGCACCGTCCAATGGTGCTGGAATGTCCCCTACGACTACAACTACCCGCGCGGCCGGGAATTTGTCGAGGCGTTTGCAAAATACTACGGGCGCTATCCCGGTGCGGGAGCGGCATCAGCCTATACGATCCTCTACGAATATAAGAGCGCCGTTGAGCGGGTGGGTTCGTTTGATCCGGCTCGGGTCATCCGGGATCTGGAGGCGAGCAATTACAAGTTCCTGGTAATCGAGAAACCGCGTGGGCATGAATACACCCTCCTGAAGGACAAGCAGGTGTGGCGGGCTTTTGACCACCAATCACTCCAGACCGTGTATGTTGTCAAGTGCCGCCCTCCGGAGTCCGTTGGCCGGGATCGGTTCAAGATGGATTATTTCGAAATCATCGGAAGTCTTGCCGGCGATCACGCCGAGCGCAGCCTCGCGGAATGGCAGGCGTCACGAGCGAAAGCCGGCATGCCGGGCCAGCTCGAACGGTTGTCGGATCACGAATAATCCGTCACCGCTTATTCGCCGGCAGGATCCTTCCAGTTGCCGCTCTTCAGGTAGACGGCGACAAGTTTATCAAGCGTACCGTCCTTCCGGGCGGTATCAAGATAGATGTTGATCCATTGCAGCAGGTGGACATCCTCGCTGTTCACGGCCATCGCAATGGGATCTTCCCGGTCCTGGCGGACCGTCATCTGGACGTGGAGCATGTCGGCGGGATGTTCGAGCACCCAATTCTGCACCGTGCTGTCATCGTATAATACGGCATGAATTTCACCCTTGAGAACCGCTTCGGCCGCCGCTTCGAAGCCGGAATACTGGACAACCTGTGCGGCGGGATAGTCCCGCTGGGCAAATTCAACGTAGGCCGATCCCTTGACGGCGCCCAGGGCAACGGTTGAGGCGTTCAGCCATTCAGCCGGCTTTTTTCCCCGGGCAATTTGCTCGGTCTTGCGGCGATTGACCAGCAGCGCGTGGTGAAGCACGACGTAAGCATCGGACAGGCTGACGGACACGGCGCGTTTACTGGTTCTACTCAAGAGGGAAATCGCAATATCGGCCTCGTGTTGTTCCACCTTGCGCACCACGTCATCATAGGTTTTCGCCTGTCGCTGGAAATGGACTTCAACCCCCAGTTTCCGGGCCAGATCATAGGCCAGCTCGATCTCCAATCCATACAACCTTCCCGCCTTGTCGGTCATGAAGAATGGAGGAGCGTCCTTCTGGTGCATGGAAACGACCAGTCGCCTGGCCTTGAGAATGCGCGCCATATCCGCAGGAGGCCCTGCTAAACCCGACATGACAACCAGCATCAGACAGAAGACGGAAAGAAGGAATATCCGGATGGGCGGCCGCATCACCCGTTCGCAACCATCCCGCGCGTGAAGGAAAGCCATTACGCCCCCTGAAACTTGTTGGCAGCCTGACACATAATCCGGGATCATCGAGTGCGCCCCAACTTGTGTCAACGACAAACCGGGTGCAAAGGCAACGGAACTCCTCGCGATGGTGGGGTTTCACCCCATGGCAATGGTTGGACTCATCGCGTAGCATGATCGAGGTAATAGCGTAGAGAACAAAAGAAAAAGAAGGATACAATCCGATGAGCACTGACACGGTCACGCGAACGTCTGCACATGTTGTGCCGCCACTCCCCTACGCCGAAAGCACGCTGGCCCCCATCATTTCGGCAAACACAATTGCGTTCCACTATGGCAAGCATCACAAAGGATACGTCGAGAATCTGAATAAGTTGGTGGCAGGAACGGAGTACGCGGAGATGACGCTGGAAAAGATCATCGCTGCGACCGTTGGCAAGGTTGACAAGATCCCGATCTTCAATAATGCGGCGCAAACCTGGAACCACACGTTCTACTGGAGTAGTTTGACGCCCAAGGGCGGTGGTGAACCGCCTGCAGCGCTTAAGAAACAGATCCTAACTTCCTTCGGCACGCTGGATGCATGCAAGAAGGAGTTGGCGACGGCGGCAACGACCCAGTTTGGCAGCGGTTGGGCGTGGCTCGTGCTGGATGGAAACAAGATCAAGGTGGTCAAGACCGGTAACGCGGATTCACCTTTGGCCAAGGGCCTCAAACCGCTGTTGACCATCGACGTATGGGAACACGCCTACTATCTGGACTATCAGAACCGCCGCGCCGACTACGTTACCGCCGTTCTCGACAAGTTGATCAATTGGAGTTTCGCGGCTGACAACCTCGGGTAATGCCATATTTGGACCGCCTCGATTCCCGTATCGGTTAGGGCCGGGCCGGTCGACAAGGTAGGAACGACAACCACGGAGGGAGAGCGCTATGGGCAAGGTAGCACGGGAGATGGTGGAAAAGACGGGCATCGATGTCGATGAACTGGTGGAGTTGCTGACCAAGAACGCCGCCGCCGAACTGAGTCCTTACTACTACTACACGATTCTGCGGATCAATCTGATTGGACTTCAGGGGGAAGGGATCAAGGAGATCGCAGAGACGGCGCGCATCGAAGACCGTAATCATTTTGAGGCGCTGATTCCCCGCATTTACGAACTCGGCGGAAAATTGCCGCTCGACATGAAGGCGTTCCATGACATGGCGGCCTGTCCGCCTGCCAAATTGCCCAAGGACCCTACGGACGTCCAGGCCATACTGACCGTTCTGGTGAACGCGGAACGATGTGCCGTGCGTGGGTACACCCATATCTGCAACCTGACCGCCGGCAAGGACCATAGAACCTACGATCTGGCCTTGGCGATTCTCAACGAAGAAATCGAGCACGAATCATGGTTCTCCGAGTTCCTGGGCGAGGGGCCTTCCGGCCATTTCCTGCGCCGCGGAGAAACTTCGCCCTTCGTATCGAAGTTTCTGAGGTAGCGCTCCGGATGTTGCTGAGTCCGGCGCGACAAAAGTAATCCTTCTCGCATGCAGGGGTCGAACCAACGGGGTCACAACGTAACAAGTAACCATTAAGTTATGAGTGGCCCCTCGACCCTATTACCGCTTGGCCTTTGCACACGCCGTCAGAATCCCAGCGATATGCTCAATCCGTAATATTCGACTTGGTTGACGTAGAACTGGCCATGTGGGTCGTATCCCTTGTACCACTCGCCCATGAGGCGCATGCGACGCTGCCCAGGGTTAGGATGACCAAATTCAAGGCCAGCCTTGATGCTGGTATCGACGGCCCAGTCATGCTCATCCAGGCGCTTCATGTCCACACCGCCCACAGGCCGGACGTTCCACACAAGCGGCTTGCTGCCGCGATACTCGATTCCCCAGTGGACGCCCCGCCGCTTGAGATCAACCGGTTCCGGGTCGGACAGATACTCTCCGCCGCCGTAAAGCCGCCAGGCGCGCCATTCGCAGGAATAGATGAACTCCGCGGCTTCATAGGAGAGGTTGACCTGTGTCGGAGCATTGCCGCTCTGGAGGAATTCATCCCCCAGGTGAGAACTCTGGTGATAAAGGCGCAATCGCATCGAATTCGCGCCAGACCGGTAGGTGAGGGGAATGCCGATGGTGTAATCCGCGTTAATGAGGTTCATGGAAGGGGTGTCCAGGTTGAACTGGGCGAACAGGGCGGCTTCCACGTTCAGTTGTAGGCCGTCTCCCTCGCGGTTGCCGAAGAACTTGCAAAGGCCATAGGTCTCTCCAAAACCGACGGCCGCCATTTCGTATTGGTCTACCTCTGATCTGAAGCGAACGACACTGGCAAAGAACTGCGGTTGTCTCGGGTCGGCCAGAAGCGGCCGGAACATGTCACCGGGGGGAAAGACTTCCGCTTCGCCGGTGATCCCCGTCAGTCTGCGTATCATGCCTGGCTTGCCCGTGTCGGCAGGTTTCACCATAATCGTGACCCTCAGCAGTCCGTCGATTTTACGCAGTTGCTTGTCCGCCTCCTCCCGTCGCAGCGGGTCGTCTTCAAACAAGGTGATCGTGGCAACCCCGTTGACGATCTTCAGAATATACGTGTCTCTCTCCCAGTGCAGGTCCCGCTCAAGAAAGGAGGCAACATAGCCGGTCAAAAACTCATCGCCGACCCTGTTCACAGCCATTGCAGGTCCCGATGTCAAAAGGAGCATGAGGCAGAAAGTGGCGACGAACAGGCGTCCACCACCCTCGATACTGGTGTCAATACGCATCCGCATTTTCACTTCATCCTCCGTGTCTTTGACACAAATGACGGTCGTTAAAAGTCATCCCGAGGCGTGCAAAGCCCTGACCATTGGGAGGGCACGGCCCGTCCATCGCCACTGCGTACAAGGCCGGTCTTGCCCATCTTCTCTCGCTGCCGATATTCACACCCCGCCACATGTTCCTTGGAAAAAACCCAAGGGACAGAATATATGCAGAAATTTGTCGAAATTGCACCTGGTGTTTTCAGTTACCGTAGGGAACGCGTTGCGTCACCGTGACCTCACTTGGTATTATTCTTGACCTCTCCACCCCGGTTCAGGTACCGCCTTCCCCGTGAAAGCGCTCCTTCAGACTGAGTCCTGCGGGCGTGTGCCCGCACCGTATGAAAAGCGATTTCTTATCAGTTATCAGGTAAGATTATGAAAACAGGTATGTGCGAACTGTATGCCGGGATGGACCTGCGGACTGGCCGGGACCGGGTTGCACTCGATGGGGAATGGGTATTCAGCTACGATCCGGAAGATCGCGGGATCCGCGAGCGCTGGTTCGAGCGCGGCGACCTGCCGGACACCACCATCGTGCCCGGCTGCGCGCAGGCGCAGGAACATTCCTCGGCGCGGATGTCCGTGGCGGATTACGCCGCGCTGCGCGCCAAGGCCAACGCCCTGGACATGAAGTGGCCGGTGGTGGCGCCCGCATGGTACCGGCGCTCGTTCAAGGTTCCGGCTGATTGGAATAGTCGGGAAGTGTGGCTGCATCTCGGCGCCATCATGCCGGCGGCCGAGCTCTGGCTGAACGGGGTCAGCCTGGGAAACTCCCGCAGCTCGCGCACGCCTATCCGCTGCAACCTGACTTCCGTCATCCGGCCCGGAGCCGAAAATATCCTCGCCCTGCGCTTTGCCTGGCCCGAGGGGCCCGCCCTGGAAGGCTGTTTCGATTTCTGCACGCCGTTCAGCGGTCCCTATCGCCATGCCTGGGTCGAGGCGGTCGCGCCGGCCCATGTCCGCGAGCTCTGGATCAGGACGGTCGGCATCGATCCCCCGGCGATCGTGGCCGAGACGATCTTCGCACAGGCTCCCGCCTCAGCGGCGCGGCTGACGCTGGAAGTTCGCGACGCGGCCGGGGCCGTGCGCTGGACGGCGGAGCGGACAGCGACTCCCGACGCGGATGGCGTCTGCCGCGTGTCCCTGGCCCTGCTCGGTGCGGCGTTGTGGAGCCCGACATCGCCCGTTTTATACACGGCGCACGTCATCCTGCGGGATGGCGGACGGGAGTTGGACCGGGCCGATGCGCGCTTCGGGATCCGCGAGGTGCGCAGCTCCGGCGACCGAATCATGCTCAACGGCACACCCATCTACCTGCGCGGCGGGTGCGATGACCACAACTATCCCGAGACCGTTTGTCCTCCAGCTTCCCGTGAATACTATGCCCGGCGCTTGCGCGCGCTCAAGGCTTGCGGGTTCAACTATACCAAGAGCTGCCACGAGGTGTTCACCGAGGAATTTCTTGAGGCGGCGGACGAGCTTGGCGTGATGGTGTGCCAGGAGATGCCTTTTGGACTGACCCAGCGCCGGTGGACGCCGGAGAAGTGCGGCCGCGAGCTGGATCCCGCCGAGGCGGATTTCCTGCGGCGCGAGTTCGCCGCCATCATCCGCTCGCGGCGCAACCATCCGTCCATCGTGATCGGCGCGACGATAGGGGAGATCAGCTTCGACTGGATGACGGAGAGCGTGCACGGGTTTTTCGGCCGGGAACTGCCGCTGCTGTGGCGGGCGCTTCATCCCGGCGTGCTGGTCATGGACCTGTCCGGCACGGGAGGGGAATGGCGCGGATTCACCGGCCGCGGGCCACGGGTGACCGATATCATCGAGGAGTGCCCCGGCGATAGCACCCGCCAGGAGCCGCTGGCGCATCCCCTCGAGCCGCTGGCGAACCTGGACCGGCCCGGCATCTATCACGAATATGACTGGATCGCGAGCCTGCCGGAGCCTGAACTGAAAGCGCGCTATGCCGGTCTCCCGACGTTGCCCAGCGGGATCATCACCCTGGAGCGCGCTGCGAAGGAGGCTGGCCAGGATGAACAACTTCCCCTGTTCGTGGCAAACTCGCGGAAGTTGAAACGGTTCTTGCAGAAGGAGGCCCTGGAAGGGGCGCGGCGGAATCCTCGTATCACAGGATACCATTTCTGGCTCGTGCACGCTTTCTCCTGGTGCCAGGAGGGCGCGCTCAATGAGTTCTGGGATCTGCCGGAAGATATCAAGGTGGAGGAGTTCTACTCCTGGAATTCCGATGTTATGATCCTGCTGGATGATAATAACCGCCGGACGTTCCAGTCCGGGAGCAGCGCTCCACTGGGTCTCCAGGTCTCCAATTTCGGCTCCCATCCGGTATCCGTGCCGGCGCTGGCCTGGCAAATGCTGGCCAAAGGCAAAGCCGTTGCGGAAGGCCGAATTGTCCTGCCGGCCATTCCCTGCGGCGCGCTGTCCGCTTCGCGTCCGATCAGTTTACGTTTTCCTGCCGCTGAGGTGCCAGCTCAATATGAGATTTGTGTGGTGCTGTTGGAAAACGAAAAGGAGATCAGCCGCAACCGGTGGACCTGCTGGACAGTGCCGGCGCTCAAGCATGGCCCATGGGAAGAAAAGATCGCGACAGATCTCCCCTTCGTGGCCAACGCTTTCCCGGGGATCCGGCCGTTTAAGTCTGGCACAGCGCCGTCGGTCCCTGTCGTGGCTGCCAACTGCATTACCCCGGCTTTACTCGACTGGGTGGAGCAGGGCGGACGCCTGGTTGCCTTTTCCGGAGCGCTGCGGGAATACCGGCCCGGGCAGGAGTATCGTCCGGGACAGGTCCATCCAGCTGATTGGACCAACAGCTTTTCCAACCTTTATCGTTCGTCGGCGTGGGCCATGGGGCCGATGGGCAATATGGGAACCGTCATGGCCGATCACCCGGCACTGGGCGGGATGCCGCACGACGGCTGGTGCCAGGCGCCTTTTGTGCCGCTGATCCACGGCACATACCCGATCGTCCTCGAGTGGTTCCGGCCGGAGCGGATCGAGCCCATCATCCGGTCTATCGGCCACCAGTCAACACTGGTGGACAAGGCATACCTGTTTGAAGTCGGGGTCGGCCGCGGTGCCGTGCTGGCCACGAGCCTGCGATTCAATGCGGACGAGATCTGGAATCACAACCCGCAGACAGCCTACCTCCTGGGCGCGCTTCTGGCATATGCCGCCGGCGATGATTTCCACCCCGGGCAGACCGTTCCGCGCAAAGTGTTCGAGCAGGCAATCACGCGGTAAGAACGTTGATTGAAGTAGAAGTTGTCCGTGACCAACGGAATGAGTGACCCCTCGAGCCGCTAGTGAATGCAGAACACGGTTCCCATGATCCCCAGCGATTCATAGGCGCCCATGTCGACACGTCCGGAGGAGATGCGGCGCAAGCCCGCCAGGTCAGTTGCTGCACTCATCCACGCCGCATTGGATCCCGTGTTGACGCAGGGGGAACTCCCTGTCAAGTGGTAGTCACCGCTACCTGGATCCTTGAACAGCGGGTTTGCCGTGATATTTCCTTTCAGCCCGTTCGTCAGATCTGGCGAACAGGAATAACCCACGTAATCAATAAAGCCGAACAAGTCGTACGGAGGGCCGGTGAAAGTGGCGGCGCCATAGTAGATAATGCTATTGGTGATGCTCGCGATGACGCCAGATATTCTGACGCCGCTGCCCCTATACCACCATCCGGCGGAATTCGAGACAATGGTACAATTCTCGATCATGCCCTTGTCCATCGCGATCCCACCGCCATTATGATTGGCACTGTTGTATGCAATCAAGTTGTTGCGGATCGTGGCGCTGCCGCTCCCGCCCCAGGAGTAACAAACAACCCCACCGCCATCGCCAGTCGTGTTCTGGTTGTTGGTGATGATGCAGTCTTCCACCAACACGGGTGTGGATCCCTGTACCTGCAACCGGACTCCTCCGCAGTTGGGGCCGGAATTGCCGGCGATGACACAATTCCTCACCGTGCCGGCTGACATGAAGATGCCCCCGACAGTTCCTTCCTGGACCGTGAAGCCGTCAAGTGTAGCATCGGCGCTGATACTGAAGATCCGCGTGTTGCCGCCGGAACGACGCACGATCGTCGTGGCAGCACCATTGGCACTGCGCAGGGTAATGGCGGTGGAGAGCGTGATTTCGTTGGTGATGTTATACGTGCCGTTACTCACCACCACCACATCGCCGGCGACCGTTGCCACATCGACGCCGCCTTGGATCGTTTGCCTGGCGGCCGTCCAGCTCGTTCCTGTGTTGCCGTCGTTTCCGCCCGGCGCAACGTAGTATGTGGTCGCGTCTGCTGTCCCGGTCAACACGGTCGCCGTGAACAGGATGCATCCGCGCAGTATGGATCTGACAGTCATGAGCGCCTCTGGCAACCCCCCGCAACGCTATGCCTGACGGCTTGCGTCGCGGGGCGTTTTGTAAGCTGAAAAGCCCCGCCGCCCACTGCGGGTGCGCATGACGTTTCAGCCTTCGCCCCTCGTTTTCTGCGCAACCCCATGCCGCGCTCAAACGTACAGCTATACGGTCGCATATTTCGGGGCGCTTGTCTACCCCCCAGCGGTTCCAACAGCGGTTCCAAATACTGGTAAGGAAGAGGCTGGATTGAGCGAGGGAAGCAAAAGGGATTGAGAC
>MHBQ01000016.1:49595-53119 GCA_001803315.1 Lentisphaerae bacterium RIFOXYC12_FULL_60_16 | reverse complement strand
GTCAGCAATGTGACCATCTATGAAATCGACATCGTGCCCGAATCCCTGCCGCCCGAAATCCGTGCCGGCATGAACAGCACGGTATCCATCCTGATTGAACAACGGGAGCATGCCCTCGTGGTGCCCCGCCAAGCGGTTCGCCGGGAAGGGAAGGTTGCCACGGTCCTGGTGCGGGATGCGCGCGGCCGTTCCGAACCGCGGACGATCGAAACCGGGATGACGGTCGGGATGGATACCGAAGTGATTTCCGGCCTGCAGGAAGGGGATACCGTACTGGTCCACCGGCAGGTGTTTTCGGGGGATCTGATCCAGAAACCGGAAAGCAATCCGTTCCTTCCAAGCCGTCAGCGCGGCCAGCAGGGAAACCGGACCGGTGGATCGGCGCCCCGGGGGGGCCGTGGTCCGTGATCGAATTACGTGACATCACGCGGCGGTATCGTGGCGGATCCAGCGATGTGCGTGCGCTGGATGGTGTCAACCTGGTCATTGGCGCGGGGGAATATGTCGCCATTATCGGGCCGTCGGGTTCCGGGAAATCGACGATGCTGCATGTGCTGGGGTTCCTGGACCGTCCGGACGGCGGGGTGTACCGGTTCCAGGGCGCCGATACGACGGATCTGACGGACCTGGCCCGCGCGCGGCTCCGTAACCGGTATATCGGATTCGTGTTCCAGCAGTTCCACCTATTGCCCCGATTTACCGCCCTGGAAAACGTCCAGTTGCCGATGACCTATGCCGGCCGGGGATCGACCGTTGAAAAGGCCCGGCATTGTCTGGAATCGGTCGGATTGGCCGACCGGGTCCGGCACCGTCCCAACGAGTTGTCCGGCGGTGAACAGCAGCGGGTGGCCATTGCGCGTGCCCTGGTCAACGATCCGGTTGTGCTGATGGCCGATGAGCCCACCGGCAACCTGGATTCGCGGACTGAGATGGAGATTGTCGGCGTGCTGGAAGGCCTGCATGCCGCGGGATTGACCCTGGTGGTGGTCACGCACGAGAAGGAGATCGCGGCGCGGGCCCATCGCCTGATCGCGATGCGGGATGGCCGGATCGTGTCCGACGAAGGGCGTGGTGCGCGCAGCACGGTCACGGTTCCCGCCGGAGCGCCCCGGACGGTGCAGGCGATGGAATCGCCGGGAATATTCAGCCATGTCCGGCAGGCCGTGCGTTCCCTGCGGGCGCACAAGACGCGGGCTTTTCTCTCGATGCTGGGAGTCCTGATCGGGGTGGGGGCGGTGATCGCGATGACGGCGGTGACGGGTGGAGCACGCGATGCGCTCCGGACGCAATTGATGTCGATGGGGTCGAACCTGCTCATGGTGTTTCCGGGTACCCGCCAGGTGTACGGGGTGGCGCTGGAACATGGCACGGTGACCCGCTTGAAACTCGAGGATGTTCAAGCCCTGGCGGAACTCCCCTCGGTAAAAAGCGTGTCGGCCAATGTGCGCGGACGCGGCCAGATTGTCTGGGGCGGGCGGAACCGGAACACGCAAGTCCTCGGGGTTGAACCCGCCTACGTGAATATCCGGGCCTCGCAGCCGGTTTTCGGGCGGTTTTTCACAGAAGAGGAATATGCCTCCCGAGCCCTGGTGGCCCTGGTGGGGCCAACCGTCCTGCTGGAACTGTTTGAAGGGGTCAATCCGGTGGGCGAATCCATCCGGATCAACCGGATTCCGTTTACCATCGTGGGCGTGTTGCCATCCAAGGGGGGGCAACAGTGGGGTGACATGGACGATATCATCGTCATTCCCCTGTCCACGGCCATGTACCGGCTGATGGGCAAGCAGTATGTCGACTATGTGGATGTGGAGGTTCGCAGCGAGGCGATGATGGAACAGGCCAAGCTGGAAATTCCCGAGCAGGTGGCGCGCCGTTATCGTACGGCCGGCAACACGGAAGACCTGGTGCGGATCCGGGACATGACGGAAATCCAGTCGGCCATCAGCAAGACCAGCCAGACCATGGAGATACTTCTGGGCATCATTGCGGGTATTTCGCTGCTGGTGGGTGGAATCGGGATCATGAATATCATGCTGGTATCGGTTCGTGAACGGACACGGGAAATCGGATTGCGCAAGGCGGTCGGCGCCTCCGGGCGGGACATCCTGCTGCAGTTCCTGGTGGAAGCCGTGACCTTGACCGTCAGTGGGGGCCTGCTGGGATTCCTGCTGGGCGTGGTTGCCGCCGTGATCCTGTCGCACACGGCGGAGTGGCCGATTCGCATTACGGCAGGATCCGCCATTCTCGCCATGGGGTTTTCCGTGGCGGTTGGGCTGGTTTTCGGGATCTGGCCGGCCCGGCAGGCATCCCGGCTGGACCCCATCGATGCATTGCGTTACGAATAGGGTTATCGTTGTAGATATATCATGTTTATATACAATAACTTGCAATACTTTAAGTGATGTGCTTGCCCCGTATCATTCCACACAATATCCTGCACCTTGGCGATGCGCCCTTTTCTGTTTCAATACATTGCTTTTTCCAGCGTTTTCTGGTTTAGTTGGGGGATTCCGGGGGAAATCCATGAAACCCAATAGCGTATTGAAAGTGTTACGGGAAACCGAGGCCCTGTTGAGCGGCCATTTCGAGTTGCGTTCAGGATTGCACAGTGATCGTTATTTTCAGTGTGCCAACGTGTTGCGTTATCCGCGAAAGGCCGGCCGGTTATGCCGGGCGTTGGCGGAAAGTGTCATAGCCGTAGGCATCCAGGCTGACACGGTGATTGCGCCGGCCATGGGAGGAATCCTGGTAGGCCACGAAGTGGCGCGTGCGCTGGATGTCCGGTCCATTTTCGCCGAAAAACAGGACAATAAGCTGGTCCTGCGGCGGTTCACGATCAAGCCGGGAGAACGGTTTATTGTGGCCGAGGATGTAATTACCCGTGGCGGGCGTGTCCAGGAGACCATCGACCTGGTGCGCCAGCAGGGGGGCGTGGTGGTGGCGGTGCTGGTGCTGGTTGACCGGAGTGACGGGAAGGTCAAGTTCGATTGTCCGACCTTCAGCCTGTTGCAGCTGGCGCCGGTTGTCTATGAGCCGGCAGCCTGCCCGATGTGCGCGAAGAAGGAACCGTTTGTTCATCCCGGTTCCTGATCCAGGCGGGGTGGCGCGACAGGGACCGGGGGGGCGAATGGATCGGAAATATGCCATCGCACTATGGATTCCGCTGATTGCGTTCGTTGTTTGCCTGCATGCCGCGAACCTGTTTCTCGGCGATCTTAACCAGGATGAAGGCTGGTACCTCTACGCCGCCCGCCTGGTCAACCAGGGTTGTCTTCCCTATCTGGATTTCGCGACGACGCAAGGTCCGGTGATGCCGTTTGTGTATGCCGTGGCGGAACCCCTGGTACAGGCATGGGGGCTGGCTGGCGGCCGTTTATTCACGGCGTTCCTGGGGCTCGCCGGTGCGGGATTGGCGGCCTGGCTGGCGAGCCGTCTGGTGCGGGGCAACCGGATTCCGGTTGTGCTGATGGTGGTGGCCCTGACGGCGGCCAATGTCTACCAGAACTATTTCTGTACCGTGGTCA
>MHBQ01000016.1:49103-49505 GCA_001803315.1 Lentisphaerae bacterium RIFOXYC12_FULL_60_16 | reverse complement strand
CGGCGGGCCTGTTCTTCGGGCTGGCAGCCGCAACGCGCAGTTCCGCCATCCTGACGATTCCGGCGGTCGGGCTGGTGCTGTTCGCCGGCGTGCGGCAGGTTGGGATCCTCCGGCCGTTCTGGTTCCTGTCGGGCAGTGGGCTGGCTTTGGCGGCGGCCTTTGTGCCGTTCTGGTGGTCGGCGCCGGAAGCGGTATGGTTTGCGCTCTGGGATTACCACGCCGGGCGTGAACCGGGGGGATGGTTGTCGGTGCTGGCTTACAAGGCGGGTTTTGCATCCCGCCTGATCCAGGTGTATTTCGTGGCGTTTGCCCTGTTCGCGGCGGCGGTGGTGCGGGCGGTGTTGAACCGGTTGCGGGATGGGGCAACCGCCTTCCGGATTCCCTCCCTGCCGGTTGTTGCGC
>MHBQ01000016.1:0-49052 GCA_001803315.1 Lentisphaerae bacterium RIFOXYC12_FULL_60_16 | reverse complement strand
CCTATGATGATTACCAGGTGATCGTGTATCCGCTGTTCGTGGCTGCCTTGTGTGCCTGGGTATGCGACCTGTGGACGCCGGCGGCCGGGGGGACGGGTGGGGGGGGTGCCACCGCCGGTGTCCGGATGAATCCGGTCCTGCCGGTGCTGGCCCTGGTCTATGTGCTGGGTCTGGTTTCGGCGCTTTCCTCGCCGATGAACCAGGAATGGTTCGTGGGCCGGCGTGACCGGATCTGGTGGCCGTTGAAAACGGAAACCCCGCTGGCCAAACTCCAGCAGGCTGCGGAGATGGTCCGTTCGCTGACTGCGAAGGACGAACGGTTGCTGACCCAGGATCCCTACCTGGCGGTGGAGTCGGGCCGGGCCCTGCCCCGGGGATTGGAACTCGGGCAATTCAGTTATTATCCCGGATGGACCCGTGAACGTGCCGAACGGTGCCGGGTCCTGAATGCGGAGATGATGCGGGAACTGCTCGACACGGTACGGGCCCCGGTGGCGGCATTCAGCGGTTACGGGTTCGCGATCCGTTCACCGGAAATCCTTCCGTTGTCCCCCGGGGATAGTGCGGACCTGTGGGCCCGGGTATACCGCCGGTATGCCCCGTTTCGCACCATTCCTGATTTTGGGCAAGCGGCGACCCCCCTGCAGATTTTACTATTGAAGGAACCCTGACATGGTGGCGACGGGCGGATTCCCTTATGCAGCATGTGGTAGGCGGTTGAACCGCTGTGTTTTCCGGACGGTGGTCCTGATGGCGGCCGGGGTGCTGGTCATGGTGGCCGGTCCGGCGCATGCGCAGAACCTGCGGTATTCCAACCACCGGGAACTTGAAATTCCTGAATACGCCATGTTCCGCCTAGGCCCGTTTTATTCCGACATGACGTTGTCACAGACCGCCGGTTACCGGTACAGTCGGGGGACGGGTGCCGGAACGGATTTCCTTTCCAATAACCGGCGGGGTGTGATCCGGGAGGATGGGGAAGAGTTCCCCCTGATCACCGATATCGGGTTGCGCAATTACCTGCTCATTTCCCGGCGCGCCGATCTCGATTTCTCGATGAATCTGCGGTACGAGCATTATCCGCGCGAAACGCAGGAAGATGCGTTTTCGATCGACCTGGCGGATGAAGGGGTTTCCGCCGACCTGTCGTTGATGACCGCGGTCACCCCGTTTGTCAAGGTTACCGCGGGTGACCGGTTTCTGTACCGGACTGACTACGTCGATACCCGTGGCATGGAGGACCGGTACGGTGGGCAGGAATATGAATTCTTTGAGAATACCTTCGGGGTCGACACCGACTGGATGCTGATGGAGGATCATAATCTGGGGATTTCAGCATCGCGCAAGGATCATCTGCCGCAGTTGGACGGGTTCGATGAACAGGAACTTGTCGCCTACGTCGAATCCCTTGTCTACGAGGTCCGGTTGAGTCCCTTCCTGGTGCTGGGTGCGAGTGCGGGGTTCGCGCAGAACCAGTATCCGGCCACCAACCGGCCGGATTCCGCCTCCCAGCAATACGGGATGCATGCGGATGCCCGTCTGACGGAATATTCAACCGCCCGGGCCCATGTAGGCTACAGCCTGGCATCGACGGACGGCGGCGGGGATATCCCGGGGACCCTCGTTGGCGGGATCTCGCTTGCGACCCGGCTTGCGGAGAATCTCAGCCACGGGTTGTCGTTCAACCGGGAACGGCGGCCGGGGTTCCGCGTTGCCTTCGAGACGCGCGATTCCGTCCAGTACAACCTGTCCTGGACGGACGTGGATACGGCTGCCAGCCTGTTCGCCGGATATTCCGTATTCGATCCGGACGATCCGTTGTCCACCGGGTATGCCGACTGGTCGGCTGGAATCCGGACGGTGTTCCCGCTCTGGTTCCGGATGTTGAACCTGGAGTTGTCGAGTGATTACAGCCGGCGTGACAACGACGCTGCGACCCTTGACCCGGCCGCCGGTATTGACGACCTTGAGCAACAGGCGGATTACGACACCTGGGTCAGCCGGGCCGCGACACGCCTCAAGCTGACGCTACGTTCCGACCTGACCTTTTCCTACGAACATATCGAACGGATCAGTGACGCGGATCAACTGGCCTATACGCGGGATGTGGTGGCAGCGCTCTGGCGATACACCTATAAATTCTGACAACCGACCGGAGTGGGGTGGTGCAGCTATGACAGGCATGCGACAGATTGTGGCGCGGGCGGTGCTGGCCTTGCTGGCGCTCTGGATGGCCTATCATTACCAGGATTTGACAGCCTCCGACGGCGGAATCATCCAGCTGGTTCTGGGGGTGGTCTTCTTCCTGTCCGTCATGCTGCGGATCAAGCCGGTCGATTCCGCGGTGGAGGTTCGCCCGAAACGTCTGATGGTGCTGGGGGTCTGCGGCATGCTGGCGGTGATCCTCGGTTTGATCACGCCGGTCCGGAACCTGGAATGGCTGGGATTGCTGGTGCTGGCGTTTGCCAGTCTTCGCCTGGCATTACCCGTGCGGTACGGATACGATTTGAAGCTGGCCTTCTTCCTGTTGTACTGGGTGCATCCGCTGCCGGCACAGGTGTTCAATTCCCTGCAACTGGTCATGCAGGAACTGTCCGTGGTAGGCGCCGAATGGTTGCTGCATACGTTCAATGTGCGTGCCTGGGCCGATCACTTCATTCTGCACACGCCCATGCGGACCTTCCTGGTGCCTGAGGCGTGCAGCGGGATGCGGACGGCGATTACCGTGTTGTACGGAACCTTGGGCGTATGCGTAATGATGCGGTTCCGGGTGTTTGAGACGTTCCTTTTCCTGGTGCTGGGACTGGTGCAGACCCTGCTCCTGAACATCGTGCGGATTACCCTGATGGTGGTGCTGTCAGGACGGATGCCGGTGGTGTGGGGGGACACGTTCCTGCACGACAGTCTGGGCGTCTTCCTGCTGGTTTCAATCCTGCTGGTCCAGTTGGAGGCATCGGCCTGGCAGATGCGGAAAGTCCGGATTCTTGACCGGAAGGCGGGCATGCAAACCGGGGTGCGTGACACACCGGATGCCGCCACCACGTTGCCCCGTTTCTGGTATCATGCCGCCCGATGGTTCCGCCCGGTTGCCCTGGGGGTGGTGGTGATCCTGGCGGTGGTTTTTCTGGCCTATAAACATCGTCCATACCATCGTGCCATGATGCTGCGGGATGTGCTTGCCGGTCTGGCGGAACGTGATACGGCGGCAGCCAGCCGGGGGGTTGAGCAAGGCATTCGCTGGTTGCCGGATCACCGTGAATTCCGGGTGTTGCGCATCCAGATCCTGCTGATGACGGGCCGGCATGCCGAGGCTTTGCAACACCTGAACACCCTGCCGACGCCGCTGGACATGAATGAGACGGTCCTCAAGAGCCGGGCCTTGCTGATGCTGGGGCAACTGGATGATGCCATCGCGTTGATCCGTACCCTGCCGCCGTACGTCCAGCAGCAGCCGGTGGTGGCGATGCTGCTGGCGGAATACGGGGCGCTGCGCAACGATCCGGAAATGGTCAAAGCCCATGTTGTGCGGGCTGCCGCATTGCATCTGAACGTTGAACGGGTGCGGGCGTTGTACCCGTTCCTGCAGGGGCATGAACAATGGCAGACCGTTGCGGCGACTGACCAGGTCCGCATTCCGTACCGCCGGGCGGCCCCGGCGGCCGTGATGATCCGTGCCCACCTGCGTTCCGGCAACCTGGCGCGGGCGTCCCGATTGCTGGGCGAGGCAATGGAACAATGGCCGGATGACCCTCAGTTCCTGGGGAGTTTATTCAACCTGGCGCTTCAGGATCCGGGTGGCCCCTGGGAGGAGCGGTTTGCCGGGGTTTTCAAGGCCGTAATCGAACGGATGGGGATTGATACCCAGGCCCTGTTGCTCCAGCAGGCATTCACGCTGCTGCGACCGGATCTGGGGTGGCTGGCCTGGGCGCACCTGGAATCCCGGGACCCGGATGATCCGACGCTGATGCTGACCGTTGCACGGTTCGCCGACGCCTGGTTCACCTTCCGGCGCCGGAACCTGGGGTTGAGTGCGTCGGACCGGAACACCACGATTGACCTGCGTCCCTTGGTCCGGCAGATGGAGGGATTGCCTCCGTTTCGTTCGTTGTTTGAACAGGTGCCGTTCAAGACGGAACTGGCCGCACCGGACTGGGAACGTTTCCGCGACCGGTGCATGGCGCGTTGCCTGGAGGAATTCGGCCGCCGCCAGGCGGACGGGACGCTGGGTGACCGGCTGAAGCGCCAGTACCCGGCCGTGCTGGCGATGGCCGGCCGTTATGAGGACGCCCATGCCGCCATCGACCGCCTCAAGGACGATTATCCGGAGGATGCGGACGAGTGGGTGCTGCGCCATGCCATGCTGTTTGAACAGCAGGGGCGCTGGCAGGACTGCTACGAGCAACTGCAACAGCACCAGTCCATGACGCGTCTGCCCAACCTGGCGTCCGACATCATGATGGTCAACAGCCTGATGAACATGAATCTCGGTATAACGGCCATGGTGGTGGCACGTGAAGCCCGGGGTCGTTTTACGGATGCCACCCGCCTTCATGAATTGATGGCGGCAATCTGGTCCCGCTACGGTTTCCATGAACAGGCGTTGTTCTACCTGGAACGGTCCGGGGGCGACATCAGTCCCCGCCTCCTCCCGCAGGTGTTGTTCGACAGCCAGCGTTATGCCGAGGCGGAGAAAATGGCGCGCAGCCTGGGTGTGGAAATTGAACGTCCGGCAGGATCCGTCCTCCAGCCGCTGGCGCCGCCACCCGCTGAACTGGTGATTACCCGTCGCTGGCCATCCCCGTTGTCCGCCGCCGAACGTGCAGCAGAGGCGGATGAGGTGGAGGCGCGCGTCCGGCAGGCCGGTAGTCCCTTTTTCCGGGACCTGTCGCGCCTGGAGGCGGAATGGCTGCGCATGGATGGCGCAGCGGATGTTTCGGATCCGGCCCGGTGGCTGGCGATCGGACGGAACGATCTGGAGCGTGGTGCGGCGTTGAACCGGCTGACCATCCTGATGGCACGGCAGGGACGCTTCGGGCAGGCGCTTCCGGTGGCCGAGGCGGTGTGCCGGTTGATGCCGGGTTCCGCCGTAGCCTGGTGGGTATGGATCGGATTGAGTGAGGGGGATCGGGCGGTGGTGCAGGCTGCCCGGGCCGCCTGTCCGGACGATTCTGAAATCTGGCTGGCTGATCTTGTCAGCCGGTATCGGACGGAGGGGAAGGGACCCTGGACCGGCGCCATGATACGGGAGGCCATTTCGGGGGAGACCTATGCGCTGGGGACCCTGGTTCGGGCCGGACATTTTCTGGTGCGGGAAGATGCGATGGATGAGGCGGTCCTGGTGGCACGGCATGTTGCCGATACCCGGGCGCAGGGGTATTTGCCGGCCCTGGTGCTTGGTCTGCAATGCGCCTTGAAGACGCGCGATGCCAAGTGGGCCCTTTCCGCCGCGTTCCGCTGTGTTGATGCGGCGAAGGATCCCGGGATGTTTTACCGGACCATCGTGGAAATCAAATCCGCCGGGCAGGTGATGGATGCCGACCTGTTCAGCGCCCTGGAATATTTGCAGGGACGGTATCCCCAGGAACCCCAGTGGATCGAACGGTTGGGTTTCCTGTATCTGCTGAAAGGGGATAGCCAGCGGGCCGAGACCGTGCTGGAGCCCCTGTTGACCAGCCGTGGTGACATCACCGTTCGAACGCTCAACATGTCGGCTGAATCCGCCCGCAGCCAGGGCAACCATGCGAAGGCCATCCGGATACTCCGGACCGCGCGCACGCTGTATCCGGAAGACGCCACCATCCTCAACAACCTCATCTATAACATGGCACAACAGAATGAAACCGCTGCCGGGGCGCTGGCGTTGTTGCCGGAATTGCTCAAGACGGCGCCGGAATCCTTTGAAGTGCTGGATACGGCGGCCCTGGTGTATCTCCAGAACGGGCGACTGGACGAGGCGCTGGACTACAGCCGGCGTGCCCTGGCCGTCATTCAGCCTGGAAGCCGGGGGTATGCGCTGGCGGATGTCTGGTTCACGGCGGCCCGGATCGCCCAGCGGTTGGGGCAACGGGATGAAGCGTCGTCGTACCTGAAACGGTTGCGGGACCTGCCGCATCGCTCGTCTTCCGTTGATCGTGCCGCCCGGGAATTGGAACGCCAGATCCAGCGGATCGATCAACCTTGATGGAGTGGGTGCATGCCCCGGTTCGGTTTGTGTTGCAAGTTCGCGGAGGAACCGATCCGGTTCCGGATGCTGACGGCCGCCCACGCCGGGCGGATGGGCCGCCGCGCCGCGCGTACCCGACTTGCCGATATCGCGCGTGATAATGCCGGCGCGCTGGAGGGCGCGATCCGTTACTGTCATGATCATGGAATCGGCGCGTTCCGGGTGAACAGCCAGGTGTTGCCGCTTGCCACGCACCCGGCATGCGGATACCGGATCCGGGATCTGCCGGGCGGGCGCGGGATTGAGGACCAGTTCAGGAACTGCGGGCGGGTGGCCCGGCGGTTGAAGATGCGGTTGTCGTTTCACCCCGACCAGTTCATCCTGCTCAATTCGCCTTCGGCGGATATCCATCAACGATCCCTGGCGGAGTTGGAATACCAGGCCGAGGTGGCGGGCTGGATCGGGGCGGATGTGATCAATCTCCATGGGGGTGGAGCCTATGGAGACAAGGTGACGGCCCTGCAGCGATTGGTCAGGAATATCCGGACCCTCCCGTCCTCCATCCGGTCACGGTTGACGCTGGAAAATGATGATCGGGTATATACCCCATCGGACCTGTTGCCCGTCTGCCGGGAGACGGGTACCCCCCTGGTTTACGATGTGCATCATCACCGGTGTCTTCCGGATGAACTCTCCGTTGAAGAAGCCACCCGGCAGGCGATGCAAACGTGGAAGCGGGAACCCATATTTCATGTCTCCAGTCCCATACACGGTTGGAAGCGCCCTCCGTTCAGACCGCATCACGACTACATTTCCATCAAGGATTTTCCCTCCTGCTGGCGCACGCTCGATATTACGATCGAGGTGGAAGCCAAGGCCAAGGAAAAAGCCGTCCTCAAACTGCTGGCCGATTTGAAGACGGCGTCATAAATCGCGGCGTCTGTTGACCTCGCCGGACGGCTCGTCTGGACCAGCCTTCGCCGAAACGGCTACAGCCCGGACCCCGGACCGGTTCCGGGTGACAAGTTGCGGTGGGATGTGCTAGGGTTTACCAAACGTTAACGGGGTGGCTGGCATGATGTCGCCAATGTGGTAACGGCGTTGATGTCGCTGTTATATTACCTTTTAAAGGTCGGGTTGCTGGGCGGTTGCAGGGATTGACCAACCGGCCGTATCCAGGACCGGGGATGTACACCGGGGCTTCCCGGAAGGTTGACACCGCGTCCTGGTTGTGCAACATGTCTGGCTGGCATCCGGGACGTATCATTCCCGAAAATTCCCTTTTTGTATGCATATACGATTTAAACAAATGATGGCGCTGTGGCTGGATCGTTTTGCGCGATCACCGGTCCGTGTCATGGCGGTTTCGTTCCTCCTGGCCATTTGCACCGGCACGGGACTCCTGATGCTGCCCTGGGCGAGTCAGGCCGGGGTGGGTATACGGTTGGTGGATGCCCTTTTCACGGCGGTATCCGCGACCTGTGTGACGGGACTGGTGGTGCTGGATACGGCGGCGGAGTTCAGCCGGTTCGGGCAGACGGTGATCCTGGTCCTGATACAGTTGGGCGGGCTGGGGGTGATGACCCTGTCGGTGATGGGGTTGGTTTTGATGGGGCGGCGCATGGATATCGGGCACGGAATTGCCTTGCGCGACACGTTTGATACGGGGTCATTGGAGGATGTGCGGCCCCTGCTACGGTTCATTGTCGGCATGACCCTGATCCTGGAAGGCGCGGGCGCCTTGATCCTGGCGGTACGCTGGTGGACGCCGTTGGGACCCGGAGGTACGACGGTCTTTCATGCGGTCTTTCACGCGGTGTCGGCGTTCTGCAATGCGGGGTTCTCGACGCTGCCCGGTGGCATGACGGGGTTTGGGGATGACGAAATCAGCCAGTTTATCGTGGCGGGATTGATCATTGCGGGTGGATTGGGTTTTTGCGTGATCCGGGATCTTCTGGGCGCCGTGCGCCGGCGGTTCAAAAGCGCGTCACCGGTGGGGTTCAAGCTTCAGACCCGCCTGGCATTGATGGTTTCAGCGATTCTCATTGCAGCCGGCATGGCGGGTTTCATGGTCATGGAACAGGGGACGAGTTGGGCTGACTGGCCGTTCAGCCAGCGCCTGATGGCCGCTTTCTTCCAGTCGGTTTCGGCCCGTACGGCGGGATTCAACACCGTCGATGTGGGCGCCATGACGCCCGCCTCGCAGGGTATGTTGATGATCCTGATGCTGATCGGGGCGTCGCCGGGGTCGACGGGCGGTGGAATCAAGACCACGACGGTGGCGGTGTTGTGGATGGGGTTGGTGGCCAGCCTGAAACAGCGGCGGGATGTCACCGTGCACGGGCGATGGATTCCGGAACTGGTGATCCAGAAAGCCCAGGCGGTGCTGGTGCTGGCCTTGACGGGGATCGGCCTGGGAACGCTGGCCCTGCTGGTGGTGGCGCCGCAGGATCCATGGGCGGCCTTGTTTGAAGTGGTGAGCGCGTTCGGGACCGTGGGGTTGTCGATGGGGCTTACGCCGACCCTGCCGGCTGCCGGCAAATGTCTGGTGTGTGTCTTGATGCTGGTGGGGCGGCTGGGTCCGCTCTCCCTGGTGCTGGTCCTGATGCGGCCGCCGCAAAGCACGTCGTTCTCCTATGCGCAGGAACCGGTGATGATCGGTTGACCGGTCACGAAAGGGGCGAATATGAAACAGATCGTGGTGATCGGGTTGGGGTTGTTCGGTGGCAATTTGGTGAAGTCGCTGGTTGAACTGGGGGTACGGGTGACCGCCATCGACATCAACCGGGACAAGGTGCAGGCATTCCGGGATGTGGCGCGCCAGGCCGTGGCGCTCAATGCCACGGATGAACAGGCCTTGCGGTCCGTATCGGTGGATGACGCGGATGCGGCCGTGGTGTGCATCGGCGACAATGTCGAAGCCAACCTGTTGGTGACCATCCTGCTTAAGAAGTTGGGGGTTCGGAAGGTGTGGGCCCGCGCCATCAATCCGCTCCAGCAGGAGATCCTGCGGGCCCTGGAGGTTGACGGGGTGGTGAACCTCGAGGAGGAGATGGGGCAATCGGTGGCACGCAGCCTGGTGGCGGACCACGTTACCCGGCATGTCTCGCTCAGTCCGGGGTACGGCATTGCCGAGCTCAAGGTGCCGGCCAGCCTGGTGGGGCAGACCCTGCGCGAGAGCCGGTTGCGGGAACGGTTTCATGTCAACGTCGTGGCCATCCGGCATCCGAAGGCGGAGGGGGAAGCCGATGAGTCGGAGACCATCGAGCAGGTGCCTGTTCCCGAGACCGTGTTGCAGGAACGCGATGTGCTGGTGCTGGTGGGGTCGGATGCGGATATCCGGCGGCTGGCGTTAGACTGATGGAGGCCGGGCTTCAGGACGGCCGGTACGCAGGGCGTAGGCGCTGAAGGTGGTGCAGGCCATCATCACGGCACATCCGGCGTAGTAGAGGTGGAAACTGCCCAGGGTCAGTCCGCCGATCTGCCACTGGACCGGCTTGAGCGCGTTGAGCAGCGGCACGGCCAGGCTGCCGCCGATCCCGTAGAACACCATGGTCGCCACACTGAACAACGCGAAATAGGCCTGGCGTGACGGGACGTTGGGGATCGATTGGTACAGCACAATCTGGCTGGCCAGTCCGAAGATGGCGTCCGCCATCGATACGACGGCCCAGGCAACCAGCAGGGGCCAGTAGCGGCCGGTGTGGACGAACGGGTAAACGGCAAAAAAAGCCGTATACATGATTCCGCTGACCAGCAGGACCCGGATCGGATTCCAGCGGTCCACATGACGCCGGATCCAGTGTAACGCGGCAATCTTGACCAGGTAGTAGCCGGACTGCATGATCCCGATCATCATCGCCGGCATGCCGACCACTTCAAGGTTGAACACCTGGTAATATGGACAGGCAAAGTAGAACGGCAGGTTGAACAGCGTGATCACCAGCATGCAGCGGAGGAACGCCGGGGTTGAAAGGGCGGTCCGGAATGCCGCCAATGACGAGGTGGTGGCCGCGGAAATGGCCGGAAGGGTGGCACGGGACAACACCGATACGCTCAGGAAACCGCAGATGCCGCCGGCCGCCAGAAGCATGGCCAGGCCCAGGGTATTGTCTCGGCCCATGTGATCCACCAGCCAGCCAGCGGCCAGGGTTGCGGCGATCATCACGATGCTGTTCACCTGGAGTCGCCGGCCGATGTAGCGGCCGCGGATGCCGGCCGGCATGACGGACGCCATCCATTCGTCAAAATGCGGGCGTGCCAGGTTTACCGAGACCGCGGCCATGAAGATCGCGAACGCCAGCAGGGGCAGTCTCAAGGCGGGTGGGGCGACCAGGGAGAACAGCACGGCGACCGTGAAGAACAGCGGTTCAGCCGTGAGCAGGTTGAGAATCAGGCGCTTGCGGTTCATGAACCGTCGCCCCAGCGGAACTCCGGCTACCTGCAGGATGCAGGCCACGCTGATGATGCCGGTGACCCAGCCCATCTGTTCGCGCTCGATTCCCAGGTTGCGCAGAAAGGCCACGAACACGAACGTGGTGCCGCCACACAGAATGTCGAAAACGGCACGGAATCCGGTGTTCCAGGTGAATCTTTCCAGGGATGTCCGGGTTGTTTCCCGGGCTTCCTTGGATGCGGTTTGCATGATCGTCTGATCTTTCCTGTTTCTAGGTGAAAACCGGACGATTAAAGCGGGTTGGGCTCCGGAATCAAGCTATTAGCACAGCTATTTGTACGGGATGAGGTCTCAGCGGGGGTGTCGCTGAGTTTTGGCATGAAGTTCAGGTAACTGTTTTGACAAAGGCACCTTCCAGCCGATAGTGTCATCCCGGACCGGTGTCATGGTGCTGAATGGCGGCCATGGATTCACCGTGTTTCCGAAGAGGTGGCATGCAGGAAACCGCAACAGGTTCGGCGCGATCGAAACGATGGACCGGCGGATTGCCGGTCGTGTTGCTGTCGGTGCTGGCGCTGGAGGCGGCGGTCATCATCAGCCGCCTGTTTCCCGGCTGGGACGATGCGGCCACGGACCTGCGCCTGCGTTGGCGTGCAGCATTTGCCCGTGGCATGTCCGCCCCGCATGGGGATCTGACCCTGGTGGAAATTGATGATACCACCATGCGCACGTTCGGGCGGTGGGGCGCCGGGCGGTGGATTTCACGCCGGCCCTTCCTTGACCAGCTGATTTTCCTTGAGCGGCATCTCAAACCCACCGTGCTGGCCTTCGACGTGGTCTTCCAGGATACGACCGGGGCCTTCTGGGCGGAACAAAAGCGGGTCAGTGAATCGGAGTCCGACATGGACCACCTGGTCCGGCAGATGACGCGTATCCGTTCCGACCCGCAGCAACTGGTGGAATTGGGCACCCTTGACCGGCTGAACCGGTTTACGATCGAGCAGGGGAATGCCATGTTGTCCATTCAGTGTGCATCCCTGGCTGACCAAACGGACACCGAGCTGATCTTTGGATATTTTTTCCGTGGCGGGGTGGCCACGGCTTCCGGGGCGCGTCCGGAGGACTGGAGTCCGGAGGATGTCCATGGTGATGATCCGGGGGGTGATGAATCGGCGGGATACCGGATTCCTTATCTGCTGGACCTGGCCATTCCCGAAGGGGATGTGCATTTCCCGGATCCGGAGGCACGCGCGGCATACCGGTATGCCATGAATGCCACGTTGCCGGGCCGGGATCTTCTGGATTATGCCATGCTGGGCGCGTTGAACGGGCTCCCGGATCCCGATGGTGTTGTACGGCGGTTACCCATGGTCATCGGGTTCAGCTATGAGAACCGGATCCTGCGCCAGACCCGGACACACTTTGTTCCGACTTTCAGCCTGGCCGCGATATTGATGCATGGCGGCGTGAAATTTCCGCTGAAGCCGGGCGATGTCGAGGTCTGGATGGGAGACCGGATCCGGGTCCGGTCCCCCCGGTTGGGGAACCTGGACGTGCCGATTGATCCTGAAGGACGGTTGTTGTTGAACTATGAACATCTGCTGGAGGATTTCAGAAGGGTATCCTTTGCCGAGGTGGCGCCTCCGGCTGCGAACCGGCAACTTATGGAACGGCGTGCCACCCGGTTGCGTGCAGCGTTTGACAACCGGCTGGCTGTGGTTGCGGTGACGGGTACCGGCCTGGACGTCGGCGCCACGCCCCTGGGATCACCCGTCCCCCTCGTGCTGGCACACCTGACGGCCTTGGACAATCTCCTGCGCCAGCGATACCTCATTCCCCTGACGCCCTTCCAGGATGGCCTGGTGACGGGCCTTGTCGTCCTTTTATTCACCCTGATATGCCTGATCGAGCGGTCTTCCCGGCTTGGCCTGCTGGCCCTCGGGTTTGGCCTGTGCTATCTGTTGCTGGCGTTCAAGGGGGTCTACTGGAACGGATGGATCCTGCCGGTGGTGACACCGGTCATCCACATCGTAATTGCCTCGTTCCTCGTGACGTCCTATCGCTTCTTCACGGAGGAACGGGCACGGCGGCGTATCCGCGGTATTTTCTCAACCATGGTGTCGGGCAAGGTGCTGACGTATTTGGAGGAACGGCCTGAAAGTTTCTCACTGACCGGACATGCCGCCGAGGTGACCGCGTTTTTCTCGGACATCGAGGGGTTCACCACGATCAGCGAATCCCTTTCGCCTGAACGGTTGACGCGGTTCCTGAATACCTACCTGACGCCGGTGACGGATTGCATCCTTGAATCCGGTGGTTACCTGGACAAGTACATGGGCGATGGCATCATGGCGGTTTGGGGAGCGCCCTACCGGGATCCGGAACATGCCGTCAAGGCGTGCCGGGCAGCCCTCGAGCAACAGACCCTGATTGACCGGATGAATGCGGCGCTGGTGCGGGATTACGGGACGGGTATCCGGGTCCGGATGGGGATCAATTCAGGGGTGGCAACCGCCGGCAACATGGGGTCGGAGCGACGATTCCAGTATACCGTGGTCGGGGATACGGTCAACCTGGCGGCCCGCCTGGAGCCGGTGAACAAGGAATTCGGGACCCGTATCCTGATCGGGGATGATACCTGCCGGCAGGTGGGGAACCATCTGATCACGCGGCCCTTGATCCGTATCCGTGTAAAGGGCAAGCAGCAGCTGGTATTGATCCATGAACTGGTTGGTGATCCGGGGACTGTGGATGAACGCCAGCGGTTGCGGTTCAAGCAGTATGCCGACGCGTTGGAACGGTACAGTTCCCAGGCGTTCCCGGAGGCAATCCGGATTCTTGAGGCCCTGCTGGCCGACGGGGATGACGGTCCCGGCCGATGCCTGCTGACCATGGCGCGCGAGTATGTGCGCAATCCCCCGGGACCGGACTGGCGCGGCGAATACATTCGTCAGGCCAAGGATTGATGTTCGTCCGGGGACGGGTTCTGGGAATGCAGCCCCGCACTGTGAGTGGAACATGTAGCCCCGCTCTGTGAGCGGAAGCAGGAGCGGCGTGCCGTCGGTTGTATCAGGCGGCCGGATTGGCCAGGCGCGGCAGGAACACCGAGAATGTGGATCCCTTGCCGAGTTCCGTGACCAGCTCGATATCGCCCTTGTGGTCCCGCACAATGGCCCTGGAGATGGAAAGGCCCAGACCGGTGCCTTTCCCTTTTTCCTTGGTGGTGAAGAAGGACTGGAAGATCTCTTCACGGATTTCCGGCGGAATGCCGGGACCGGTATCCCGGATATCGCATTGCCACATGTCCGTCCCGTTGCGGTTGGCGGGCACAATGCCGATGTGTAATTCACGTGTCGGAAGGCCGTCCATGGCGTCACAGGCATTGCCGATCAGGTTGACCAGCACCTGTTCGATATGGTTGGGGCATCCGTTGGTGAAAAACATGCCGGGTTCGACCGTGTTGAAGACGGAGCCGCCGATCTTGGTGATCTTGCTGTTGGTGATGAACAGGGCATCCGACAAGCTGGCGGCCAGGTCGACGGGTTCTGTTTTTTCCACCATGCCGCGCGAGAAGTTCCGCAGGTGATCGGCCAGTTTCTGGATGGATTTGGAGGCCCGCTGGACATCGTGGGAATGGCCGATGGCGCGCTCGATGTGGGTGGCTTCCGGGGGTGAGGCCTTGCCCAGGTCGCGTATCACCATTTCATTGGAAAGCAGGATGACGGTCAGCGGGTTGTTGATGTCGTGGGCGACGCCGGAGGCCAGTTCACCGATGGCCGCCAAACGTCCGGCATGGATGAGGCTTTGCTGGAGTTCCTTGATGGGGCGTATGTCCCGCAGGATGGAAAAGGTGCGGAGAAAGTGTCCGCTGTCGTCATAGATGCTGAACGAGCGAATTTCAACGGGTATTTTGGTTCCGTCCTTTGCCTGGAGCAGACTCTCGACGGTCTTGTCACCCCGTTTTTTCAAGTCGGTGAATCCTTTTTCGAGGGCCTTCAGGATCTCCGGGGCATAAATCTGCCGGATATTCATGGTCAGGAGTTCATCCCGTGCGTACCCGAGCAGACGCTCGGCGGTCCTGTTGGTATAGATAATCCGGCCTTTTTCGTCGATGGAATGGATCATATCCGGGAAATTATCGAGCAGGATCTCAAAGATGTCGGCTTCCCGGATTTCGACGTCGTCAATTCGCATTCGGCTCATGAATGGCTCCGGTGTTGCAACGGCTGGTCTATGGATAGCACCGGCGCATGGATACCGTCAAACATCTTTTTGATGACAAACGGTTTACGGCGTGCTAAATGACTAGTCTTTAGTGTATTTGAACGGGGGGATTATGGGCTTTCTGGATAAAATCAAGGGACTTATGGGGGGGACGGGTGGTGCATCCGCCGGATCCGGCGTGGACAAGACGGTGCTGATTGGAAAGATCAGGCAGTCGGATTTGTTCAAGGAATTGTCGCCGGAACAAATGGAACAGATGTTTTCCAAGATGGAAACCGTGAAGGTTTCCAAGGGTGAAACCTTGATCCGTGAAGGCGATGAAGGGGATTATTATTATCTCCTGGTAGAAGGCAAGGCCCAGGTGCTCCGGCGTCCCGCGGAAGGCGTAGAACCGAAGGTTATCGCTGAACTCGATGAACCCAAGGGGTTTGGAGAAGAAGCACTGATATCCAATGCCAAGCGTAATGCGACCATTGTGATGACCACCGATGGTGTCGTGATGCGTTTGTCAAAGGATGGATTCAACGATCATGTCAAGGAGCCCTTGTTGAACTGGATATCGCCAGCCGAGGCTCAAAAGCAGGTTGGCAAGGGAGCCCAGTGGATTGATGTGCGTGACGAGGATGAAGCCCGCCAGAATCACCTGCATGGGGCCCTGGCCATCTCGCTCAAGGATATCCGGGCCAAAGCCGGCGGGTTGGACAAGCAAAAACAGTATATCTGTTATTGCGAGAATGGGCGCCAGAGTTCAACGGCGGCATTTCTCCTCATTCAGATGGGATTTGCAACCTCTGTGCTCCGGGGTGGATTGCAGAGTTTGAAACGTGCCGGACTCACCTGATTGCCCTGCAAATGGGCTTGAATTCGGGGAATTGGGTGCCCTATTGTTAACGCTTGCCTGAATTTAACCGGGGAATTTCTGTGAAGACCATAGGCGTAGGATTGATGGGGTTCGGGACCGTCGGGGCTGGGGTCGTCCGTACGTTGGCGGAGCATGCCGGCCTGCTGGAATCACGGCTGGGGGCGCGGGTTGTCCTGCGCCGGATTGCCGATCTGGATCTTGATACGGATCGCGGTGTGGTGGTGGACCGGTCCCTGATGACGACGGATGCCAGGGCCCTGATCGAAGATCCGGCCGTTGATATCGTGGTGGAGTTGATTGGCGGGACGGGCATTGCCCGCGACCTGGTCACCCGTGCCCTGGAGCAGGGAAAGCCGGTTGTTACGGCAAACAAGGCATTGCTGGCGCATCACGGGCGTGACTTGTTCGATCTGGCGGCCCGGAAAAAGGTGGACCTGTATTTCGGCGCCAGCGTGGGCGGCGGCATTCCCATTATCCGGGCGCTTCGGGAAGGCCTGGTGGCAAACCGGATCCAGGGTATCCGCGGGATTTTAAACGGCACCTGCAATTACATCCTGACCCGCATGGAGCAGGAAGGGGCCACCTTCAAGGCCGCCTTGGGCGCCGCTCAGAAGGCAGGCTATGCGGAGGCCGATCCGGGACTTGATATTGACGGTCACGATACGGCACACAAGGCGGTTATCCTGGCGTCGCTGGCGTTCGGGTTCATGATGCCCCTGGAGGCGGTGCATGTGGAAGGCATCCGCGGGTTGTCGGACGCGGATATTGCCTATGCGCGTGACCTGGGCTATCGCATCAAATTGCTGGCGGTGATCAAGGGTGACGAGACGGGGGTCGAGGTGCGGGTGCATCCGGCGCTGGTACCCTTGGGCAATGTATTGTCCAGCGTGAACGGGGTGTTCAATGCCGTCATGGTGCAGTCGGATCCGGCCGGCAACACGCTGTATTACGGGCGTGGCGCGGGGCGGGATCCCACGGCCAGCACGGTTGCCGGGGATATTGCCGATGTGGCGCGCAACCTGGTTGCCGGATCGCCCTGCCGGGTTCCGGCGCTTTCGCTGGTGCAGTCGGCCCCCAAGCCGAGGCCCATGGCGGATATCGAGACCCGCTATTATCTGCGGATGCTGCTGCTGGATAAACCGGGGGTCTTTGCACGTATTGCTTCCATCCTGGGCGGACAGGGTATCAGCATTGCCTCGGTCCTGCAGAAGGAAGGCGGCGAAGGCCGGCATGTGCCGGTGGTGATCATGACCCATCAGGCCCGCGAGGGGAGATTGAATGCCGCGCTGGATGACATTGTAGCCTCGGATGTGATCAGCGGACGCCCGGTGCGTATCCGGGTTGAAGAATAGGCGGCCCGGCCAGTCCGGTGGACCCCATGTGGCGGCTGGCCCGCCACGAATAACACAAGGCGATTGCCATGAAGGTATGCAAATTTGGAGGATCGTCACTGGCGGATGCCGCCCAGGTGACGAAGGTGCGTGATATCGTGCTGGCGGATCCGGACCGTCGCCTGGTCGTGGTGTCGGCGCCCGGCAAGCGGAACAAGGCGGATACCAAGGTGACCGACCTGCTGATCGCCGCCGCGGAAGCGCGGTTGGCGGGGGGCGATGGTGTTGCCGAGACGGCGCGGGTGGTTGACCGGTACGCCGGGATGGTCCGTGACTTGAAGCTGGGGGATGCGGTGCTGGGTGACATTACGGCCGACCTCAACCGGTGTGTGGCGTCCGACCGGTCGCACCGGGGCCGTTACCTGGACCGTGTGAAGGCCGCCGGCGAGGATAACAGCGCCCGGCTGATGGCGGCGGTATTCCGTGCCGCCGGGGCGGATGCCTCCTACGTGAGTCCAAAGGATGCCGGGCTCCTGCTCAGCGACGAGTTTGGCAATGCAAGGGTTTTGCCTGAATCCTATGCCCGGCTGGAATCCCTGAAGCGCCGGCGCGGGATTGTGGTGTTTCCGGGGTTCTTCGGCATGACCCCGGGAGGGGATGTGGCGACCTTTCCGCGCGGCGGCTCGGATATCACGGGGTCCATCCTGGCCGCCGCGGTCCGGGCGGATGTCTATGAGAATTTCACGGATGTCGACCATGTGTATTCCACGGATCCGCGGGTGGTTCCCGGTGCGACCCCGATTCATGAACTGACCTACCGCGAGATGCGGGAATTGTCGTATGCCGGGTTCGGGGTGTTCCATGACGAGGCGGTGGTGCCCGCCGTCGAAGCTGGAATCCCGATCTGCATCCGTAACACCAACCGTCCGGATGCCCCCGGCACCTGGGTGAAGCCGGAGCGGAAATTCGAACCCGGCCGCGTGGTCGGCATCGCCTGCGGGGACGGGTTTGCGACGGTGTTTGTGAGCAAGTACCTGATGAACCGGGAAGTGGGGTTTGGCCGGCGCCTGTTGCAGATCTTCGAGGACGAGGGGCTCTCCTACGAGCATATCCCCTCCGGTATCGACAACCTGTCGGTGATTTTGCGCGAGGGGGTGTTGGCGCCCAAGGAAGCCCACGTCATCGAGCGGATACGCACCGAGCTGGGTGCGACCGACATCGAGGTTGAGCGGGGCCTGGCGCTGATCATGATTGTGGGGGAAGGCATGCGGTACACGGTGGGGTTGGCGGCCCGTGCGACCCGTACCCTGGCAGATGCCGGGGTGAACATCGAGATGCTCAACCAAGGGTCGTCCGAAATCAGCATGATGTTCGGAGTCAAGTCGGTGGATGCCCACAAGGCGGTCCGGGCCCTGTACCGTGAATTTTTCCCGACTGAATAGGGCGGGGGATGCCATGAAACCAAAAGTAATCGAGCTGTATGATACGACCCTGCGCGATGGCGCCCAGGGAGAGGGTGTGTCCTTTTCCGGCCGGGCAAAGATCCAGTTTGCGCGTCGGCTGGATGCGTTCGGGATCCGTTATGTCGAGGGTGGATTCGCCGGCGCCAACCGGAAAGACCAGGAATTCTTCCTTGAAATGCACCAGCACCCAATGCAGCACGCCCGGCTGGTGGCATTCGGCGGCACGCGCCGTGCGCGTACCCCGGTGCGCAAAGACCCGTTCATGGCGAGCCTGCTGGCCGCCCGGACCCCGACCGTAACCGTGTTCGGCAAGTCCTGGGACCTGCATGTCCGTGACGTGCTGCGGACGACCCTCCGGGAGAATCTGGCCATGGTTTCCGATACGGTCGCCTACCTCAAGGATCATGGCCGCGAGGTGCTGTTCGACGCGGAACACTTTTATGATGGTTTTGCGGCGAACCCGGACTATGCCCTGCAGGTTCTGGAAACCGCGATGGCGGCGGGGGCTGACCGTCTGGTCCTGTGCGATACCAATGGGGGGACCCTGCCCCACATGGTGTATGAACGAACCCTGCTGGTTGCCGCCCGGGTCAAGGTCCCCCTGGGGATCCATGCGCACAACGACGGCGGCATGGCCGTTGCCGTTTCAATTGAAGCGGTCCGCGCCGGCGCGGTGCAGGTGCAGGGCACGATCAACGGCTATGGGGAACGTTGCGGCAATGCCAACCTGAGTACGATCATCCCGACGCTCGAACTCAAACTGGACCGGCGGTGCCTGCCGGCCGGTCGCCTGGCCAAACTCAGGGACCTGTCCCTGTTTACCGATGGGCTGGTCAACCTGCGTCCGGACATCAGGGCGCCGTATGTCGGCCAGAGCGCGTTCAGCCACAAGGGCGGGTCGCATGTCAACGCGGTGATGAAGAACCCGCGCACGTTTGAGCATGTTACGCCTGAGACCGTGGGCAACCGGCGTCGTAACCTGGTGTCGGAACTGTCCGGCGGGTCCAACGTGTTCTTGAAGGCGGTGGAACTCGGCCTGGGGCGGGGGCGGTCCGCGGATGATCTGCGCGGGGTGCTCCAGACATTGAAGGACATGGAGAACAAGGGGTATGCCTTTGAGGCGGCCGATGCCTCGTTCCGCCTTCTGATCCAGAAAGTCCTCAAGGAACACCGCTCCTTCTTCGAGCTGGAGGGGTTCCGTGTCATCGTGGAGAAGCGCGGCAAGAACGAGCCCTGCCTGTCGGAGGCGACGGTCAAGGTGCGGGTCAACCGGGAGGTTGAACAGACCGTGGCGGAAGGGGATGGTCCGGTGAACGCGCTGGACCGTGCCCTGCGCAAGGCGTTGATGCGGTTTTACCCGGCCATCGCCCGGGTATTCCTGACGGACTTCAAGGTTCGCATCCTGGATCCGGATTCGGCCACGGCGGCCAAAACACAGGTGTTGATTGAATCCAGCGACGGTGACGAAACCTGGGGAACCGTGGGGGTTTCCGGCAACGTGATCGAGGCGTCCTGGGAGGCGTTGGTGGACAGCGTGGAATACAAGCTGTTCAAGGAGGAGAAACGGGGACGCCGTCGGCGTTAGTTGCCGGTACGACCCGTTTCACAGGTTATGGACAAACATTACGATCCCAAGGCGGTTGAATCCAAGTGGCTGGAACGCTGGCAGGAACAACATTGGTTCCATAGTGACGCTTCCCGCGGGGGGGAACCGTATTGCGTGGTGATTCCGCCGCCCAACGTCACGGCCGTGCTGCACCTGGGCCATGCCCTGAACAACGTGATCCAGGACATCCTGGTCCGGTGGCGCCGGATGCAGGGACGCAACGTGGTCTGGATGCCGGGCACCGATCATGCCGGCATTGCCACCCAGAACGTGGTGGAGAAGGCCCTGGCGGCCGAGGGGAAAAAACGCCATGAACTGGGCCGCGACGCCTTTGTTGCCCGGGTTTGGAAATGGCGCGATGAATACGGCCAGGCCATCATTCATCAGCTCAAGCAGCTGGGATGCTCCTGCGACTGGGAACGCGAACGCTTTACCATGGACGAGGGCCTCAGCGCCGCGGTCCGCGACGTGTTTGTGCGCCTCTTCGATCAGGGCCTGATTTACCGGGCGAATTACATCATCAACTGGTGCCCGCGATGCGGCACCGCCCTGTCGGACGAGGAAAGCGAACACCAGGACACCGACGGGCGCCTGTACCATATCCGGTACCCGTTGCGGAAGCCCGGGCCGGACGGCAAGTCGTACCTCGTGGTGGCAACCACCCGGCCTGAAACCCTGTTGGGCGATGTGGCGGTGGCGGTCAATCCCAAGGACCCCCGTTACGAATCGCTGGAAGGGCCGGTGATCCTGCCGCTTCTCCAGCGTGAACTCGTGGTGATCCGCGACGATTACGTGGATCCGGCCTTTGGGACGGGGGTGATCAAGGTGACTCCGGCCCATGACCCGAACGATTTTGACATGGGGCGCCGGCACCAGCTGGAGCCTGTCAATGTGATGACCGATGACGCCCGGATGAATGAGGGGGCCGGACCCTACGCCGGGCTGGACCGATTCGAGTGCCGGAAACGGATTGTGGCCGATCTCCAGGAACAGGGATTGATCGATAAGATCGACCCGCACCGGCATGCCGTGGGGCATTGCTACCGGTGCGACACGGTGGTTGAACCGCGGCTTTCGCCGCAGTGGTTTGTCAAGATGAAGCCACTGGCGGCTCCCGCGATCGAGTCGGTCAAGCAGGGGGCGGTCCGTTTTGTGCCCGCCCGTTGGAACAAGGTGTACCTGGAATGGATGGAAAACATCCGTGACTGGTGCATTTCCCGGCAGATCTGGTGGGGGCACCGCATCCCGGTGTTTTATTGCGACGCCTGCGGCCATGTCTGGGCCGATCGCGGCCAGCCGGTGTCGTGTCCGAAATGTTCGGCCGCCGGAATCCGGCAGGACGAGGATGTGCTCGATACCTGGTTCTCCTCGTGGTTGTGGCCGTTCAGCACCTTCGGGTGGCCGAAGACCAGTGAGGACCTGGCCTTCTATTATCCCACGCATGACCTGGTGACGGCGTCCGAGATCATCTTTTTCTGGGTGGCCCGCATGATCATGGCGGGACACGCCTTCATGGGGAACATCCCGTTCCGGACCGTCTACATCCATGGAACGGTGCGCGATGGCCAGGGGCGTAAGATGAGCAAGAGCCTTGGCAACGGCATCGATCCGCTGGAGGTGATCAAGCAGACCAGTGCCGATGCCCTTCGTTTCAGCCTGATGATGATTACGGCGACGGGGCAGGATGTCTACGTATCGATGGACAAGTTCGAGATCGGGCGGAATTTCGGCACCAAGCTCTGGAATGCGGCCCGGTTCATCCAGATGCACAGCGAGGGCTTTGATCCAACGAATCCGGATGTGCTGGATCCGGAGGGGTTGAGCTCGGACGACCGCCACCTGTTGGCCCGGTTGCGGCAGGCCGTCCAGACCTGTACGGACAACCTGGAGCAGTACCGGTTCAACGATGTGGCCCATGCCTTGTACGAGTTTGTCTGGCACCAGTTCTGTGACTGGTACCTGGAATATGCGAAGGACATCCTGTACGGGGAGGATCTTACCCGCAAGCGGCAGGTGTTGCAGATCATCCACCGGGTGTTCGAGACGTCGCTGCGCCTGCTGCATCCCCTGATGCCGTTCCTCAGCGAGGAGTTGTGGCATGCCATGGGGTACGGGGCGGATTCCGATACGATCATGACGGCGTCCTGGCCGGTGCCTGACGGTGAGGTCGAGATGGACCGCATGGGGATCACCCGCGCGGTTGTGGATTACGTGGAAAGCAAGCATGAGCTGGTGCGGGCAGGCCGCATGCTCAAGCTGGACTACGGGGTGGCCGCCTCCCGCGAGGTGGATTACCGGATCAAACCGAACACGTCCGATGCCGCGGTCCGCCTGCTGGCGGATGAAACCAGCCTGAAATCGGCGCTCAAGGCCCGCTCGCTGGTGATCGATGCCGCGCTCCAGCCCGACCAGGCCATGCCCAGCGCCGTCTGCGGCATGGGGACTGTGTTCATGCCGGTCGAAGACTTGATTGATGTGGCGGCCGAACTGGCGAGGTTGACCGGCCAGCGCGGCAAGGTGGTGTCGGACCTCGAACGCGTGGCCGCCAAACTCGCCAACGTGACGTTTGTCAGCAAGGCGCCCGCCGAGGTGGTGGACCAGCAGAAACGCCGGCAGCAGGAGTTGCTGGAACAGAAGGAAAAACTCGACCGGTTGGTTGAAACGCTGTCCAAGACCCACCGTACAACCGGTGCATGAAGGGGTAAAGGAGCGGTATCTATGGCCCGGAAAATAACCATGAATCAACGTGAACGCTACCTGGAAACCATCCGGTACGGGGCCCCTGACCGGATCCCTTTCGCACCGGGCGGCGGCCGCCGTTCCACGATCGCACGCTGGCGTTCGGAAGGCGTGCCGGAGGACCGCGACTGGGTTGAGTTTCTCTACGAGACCCTCGGCATCCCCATCGAGAAGACCCGGCCCCCGGTCCAGCCAGGTGTCAATTTCCGGATGAATCCGATGTTCGAGGAGAAGGTGCTGGAGCACAAGGACGGCCATTACATTGTCCAGGACTGGATGGGCAATATCACCGAGATTTCGGACGAATTCGATTACACCTACATCCGCAACGCGATCGATTTCGTGACCCGCAAGTGGCACAAGTTCCCGGTCGAGAACCGGCAGGATTTCGAGAAGATGAAAGAGCGGTACCAGGTCGATGATCCAACCCGGTATCCGGAAGACTTTGCTGATCGGGTCAAGGCGATGCGGAACCGCGATTATCTGACATCGGTCGGCGTGTCGGGTCCGTTCTGGCAGTTGCGGGAATGGTGCGGCTTCGAACCCCTGTGCATGCTGTTCATCGACGATCCTGACTTTGTCCGGGAAATGATTGTTTTCTGGTCGGATTATGTTTCCGCGGTATTGCGCCGCCTGCTGGATGCCAACGTGCTTGATGTGCTGCACTACAGCGAAGATATGGCGTACAAGGAAAAAAGCATGATCAGTCCGGCCATGACGCGGGAATTCCTGCTGCCGGTATGGGATCGATGGACCTCGGAAGCCCATGCCGCCGGGGTGCCGGTCGTCGATATGGATTCGGACGGCAAGGTGGATGAACTCATTCCCATCTGGATCGAGGCGAAAATCGATGTTTGTGATCCGATTGAGGTGGCGGCCGGCAATGACCTGCTGGCCTTCCAGAAGGATTTCGGCAAGGGGATTGCCTACCGGCAGGGTGTTGACAAACGGTGCATTGCAAAGGGCGGCGATTCGATCGTGGCCGAACTGAACCGCCTGGCGCCGGCCGTACGTGCCGGTGGTTTCATCCCGGGTTGCGATCACGGGGTGCCGCACGATGTCAGTTGGAAGGATTTTGTCCGGTACTGCCGGATGCTGGCCGAGATGACCGGTTGGTTGTAAGTGCCGGCGGACGTGGTTGGGAGCAGCATGCTGACGCTGGATTTCCAGGGACGGGTGGCCGTGGTGACCGGTGGCAGCGGCGTGTTGGCCGGTGCGCTGGCAACGGCGCTTGGACGGCATGGCGCCCGGATAGCCGTGGTGTATCACCGACGGCTTGAAGCCGCTGAAAAGACGGTTCAGGCCATTCTCGGTGCAGGCGGGAAAGCCCGCGCTTTCCCGGCGGATGTCACCGATCGATCCTCGCTTGATTCCCTGCACGATGCCGTCCTGAAGGAATGGGGACGGGTGGATATCCTCCTCAATGGCGCCGGTGGCGCCCGGCGTGAGGCAACCACCGATGCCCAACGTCCGTTTTTTGATCTGCCGGAAACCGCGCTTCGTGATGTGGTGGATTTGAATCTGATGGGGACCCTGTTGCCGTGCCAGGTTTTCGGGCGTGACCTGCTTGCGGCAGGCCATGGGGTCATTCTGAATATGGCTTCCGTGGGCGCGGTCCGTCCCCTGACCCGCAGTGTGGCTTATTCGGCCGCGAAGGCGGCGGTCATCAACTTTACACAGTGGCTGGCCGTGCATCTTGCCCAGGAATACGGGCCCGGTGTGCGCGTAAATGCCCTGGTGCCCGGCTTTGTGCTGACTGAACAGAACCGGTTCCTGCTGACCGAGGAAGCAACCGGCGCCTGGACGGAACGGGCGCAACGTATCCTTTCCCACACGCCGATGGGCCGCCTGGGAACTCCCGATGACCTGGTGGGGCCGGGACTCTGGCTGATGTCGGACCTGGCAGCCTTTGTTAACGGCACTACGGTGACGGTGGACGGCGGGTTGTCCGCGTTTGGCGGGGTGTAACGCATGGCGGCCATGGAACCCTGGGTGCGGGCCTTGTTGCGGTGGTTTGCCCGTCACCGTCGCCCGATGCCCTGGCGCTCGCTGGCCACGCCGTACCGGGTCTGGATCAGCGAGATCATGCTCCAGCAGACGCAGGTCAAGACCGCCACGCCGTATTTCGAGCGATTGGTCCGGGCCTTCCCCGATGTTGCCGCGCTGGCCCGGGCCAGGGAATCGGAGGTGTTGAGGGTCTGGCAGGGACTCGGTTACTACACCCGGGCCCGGAACCTGCACGCGTGCGCCCGTGTCCTGGTCCGGGAACACGGGGGACGGGTCCCCCCTGGGTATGGGGTTCTGCGAACCCTTCCGGGGATCGGGGATTATACGGCGGCGGCGATCGCCAGCATTTGTGCCGGGGAACCGGTGGTTTCGGTGGATGGAAATGTGGTGCGGGTCTGGTCCCGGTTTCGGGATTTGCATGGCGATTCGGAGACATCCCGTTTCCGGTCCGGGGTGAAGGCGGACCTACAACCGTTCATGCCCGTACGCCGTGCGGGTGATTTCAATGAATCGCTGATGGAACTGGGCGCGCTGGTGTGCCGGCCGGGTCAGCCGGATTGCAGGCATTGTCCCATCCAGCGCTGGTGTCTGGGCCATGCGGCAGGGACAGCCGTTGGATTACCCGAACGGGCAATTCGCAAGCCGGTGCCGGTACGCCGGGTGACCGGCGTGGTGATTGGTTCGGGCGATGCCGTGTGGTTGACACGGAACCGGGATGCACGCCTGCTCAAGGGATTATGGACGATTCCACTCATCCAGACGACCCGTCGGGAATTGATGGATGGTCTGGTTGACCGGACGGGGACCACCCGCCCCATGATTCGATGGGACCGTGACCGCATGATCCAGGTGTTCAGTCATTTCCGCATGGAAGTCCGATGTTGCCGGGTCATCGTGAAAACGCGTTTTCCGGTAACGCTTCCGGGCATCCGGGGAAAGTGGGTTGCCGTCAAGCGTCTGGATCATTATCCCCTGACGCGCCTGACGCTTCGCGTCATGGAAAGATTCAAGATGATGCCGGCGGGCGTTGGCGGCGGGGTTTTGACCGGTAACTGATGCGATTGACGCGGCCCGCCGGCCGGACGCCGTGTTTCACCCACGCACCTTGTATTCCGTGGTCCAGCCGAAGGCATGGGTCATGGTCTGCCGGTCGCCCGGCTCGATGGAACGATTCTCCCGCCCATGCGCGAGGTCCAGGGCAAGGACGCGCGGTTCGCCGGGGATGCCGCCGAGAAAGGCGGCGCCGACGTGGCCGGGTTCCCATCGTTGCCAGACGCCGCGACGCGCGGCCGGCGCCCAGAAGAACCAGCCTGCCGGAACCTGTTCGTCGAACCATGATCCGCCGGGCGCCTTCCCCGCGGCATCGAGCGGGGTCCATTTTCCGTCCAACAGGAGCCATGCCTCGATCTGGTCGGCCGGCACGCCAAGTTGGATCTCGAGATGCGTGCGCAGGCATGCCTGCAAGGGGGCGTCGGAAGGATTCGAAAGGTCGGTCCGAATCCGCAAGGCGCGGTCCAGGGTGATCCGGCGGTCGAATACAAGACCCGTGTCCACCGTGGCCCGGAGTCTGACGGTTCGACCCGACTTCCGGACGATATTGAAAACCTGGCTGAACCCCGGGGATTGGTGGGCCCGTTCGGAATACTCTTCGTAACCGCCGGCACACGGATAGCCGAAGGTGCGCGGGGAACTGACGCCGAGGTAATTGACAGCGTTGTCCGCGGGCCCGAAAGCCACCACACGCCCGCCCAACGCCGGCACGATGCACGCCTGTGCCTGGCGGTTGCCGAGACGCAGGACGGGATGCGCGCCCGGACTGTCCAGCCAGGCGCGTTGCAGTTCGGTGAGTCGCGTGGATCGGCCGTATTCCTCGCCGTAATGGGTCAGGCCCTGCCGGGCGGCGGTCGTGAAGAGTTGCTGCATCCGTTGCCTTCGCCGGGAGGTGGCGGGACAGTGGATTCGATCCTTCTCCAGGATACGCCGGCCGGGCCGTTCATGATAGAACAGGTCGGTATAATTCAGGCTGGCCTCGATCCGGTCGATGCGGGCTTGAACGATGTCGTGATCCTTTGCCGCATGACGTGCGGATTGCAGGATGGTCCGGGCCCGTTGCAGGATGGGGCGCGCAAGGTAGGCCGCGTCGTTTTCCCAGAGGGTCCGGTAGAGGAAAAGATGCGCGCCGCGGGTGCGCGCGAACGTTGTTTCGAACAGGCGCATATAATCGTCGACGGCGCCGGCCGCGGCACCGTAGAAGCCCTGCAGGAACGCGGCGCGGAGATCGGCGGCACGCCGGGCGGGATCCCATAGCAGGCGGGCAAAAAGCCAGGTCTTCAGTTCCGCCATGTCGCCGCCGAGGCTGTTGCCGTTTCCCTGCAGGAACATGCCGCGCACCTTGTGATCGAGGTAGAAATGCAGGTCATCCTCCAGTGACGGCAGGTTGGGAAAAGGCGTCATATAGTGGAAAAAGTCCGTCACGTAGTGCCAGACGAACAGATGCCGGGCGATACGCGACCAGGCGTGGACGGATTTCCGGCAGCGGGCGTTGGCCGGACAGGTCCGGATCGTGTGGCCGAAGCAGTTGCCGATCGGAGCGATGCGGACCAGGACGTTGGGGTGCGCCTCCATGCCGCGGGGGGCGACCTCCGTCCAGGCATAGGCGAACGTGTCCACGAGGGCGTTCGGGTGCGTCTTTTCCAGCCGGCGCGCGACTTCGTTGGCAAGATGCAGGGCGGGTCCCGACGGGGCGCCGGTCTTGTCGATCATGGCCGAACAGGTTTTGCAGGTGCACCAGTTGTTGTGGTCGTTCTGGGTGACGCTGACCAGGTTGCATCCCGGCGTGGCGTCGAGCCACTGCCGGGCGGTCTGTGCGGCAATCTCGGCCACCTCGGGATGGGTCGGGCAGAGCTGGTTCATGTGGCGCAAACGACGGCCCTCGACCTCACTGAAATACTCCGGATGGCGGTCGAAGTACGCGTCGGTCGGGACCAGCCCCGAATAGGTGTGGCCGGACCAGTCCCGGGCGAAACGGACCATGCCGCCGTGCCGCGGTTGCAGGTACACGGGCGCCATGGTTCCCGCGTTGAGCCGCTGGCGGGCCTGGAAATCGGCGTCCATGCCGTCGCGATACCAGGTGGCCCGGTAGATCAGCGGCGGTTCGACCCGGACGCTCAGGGCGGGGATTTCAAGGCGCGAAAGGGTGGGGATGGTGGTGTCGGCGGGGGTCCACCAGCGGATCCCGAACCGTTCGAGCAGGTCGTATACGGCGTAGAGCGTGCCGCGCGGGGACCCGCCGAGGACCAGCAGGTGTGGACCGCACGCATGGAGGAGGTACTGTTCGCCGGTCAGTGCGGAGCCGGCGTCCGGCAGGAGTGCGGGTGTATGGCGGGTAGGTCCCACCAGGACGGCGCGGGGCGGCAGCGGTTCGGTATCGAGGCGGATGGCGGGCAGGGCCTGAGTCATCCGGTCCACGTAGCGCTGGAATTCCTCCGCGGCGAACTGGACCGCCGGTTCGGCATCGGCGGGGATTACGATGGTGAAGTGGGCGGTCTTCTGTGAGGCGAGTAACATGGTGGTGCCCTCCGGTTTTGATGCATGAAGGTCGGGTATTCGTAGCGCACCCAGAGGTGATAGTCGCCGTCCACCGGCACGGTGACATCCAGGTGCGCAACGGCGGTGGTGTCCCCCGCATCCGCGCTGAGTTGAATGACCAGGTATGCGATGATTCCATGTCGCGGATGAGACATGTGAACCTCCCGATTCGGCCGATTGAAACTACCGTTCCGACTTTCACACGATAAAAGCCGAGGGTAGGCCGCTTTTCCATGGGAAACAAGCGGTTATTCGTGTTTCGATTCTATCTTTCTTCCGTCTGTCGCTTGATGGTAGGATGCACCCCATCAGATCCAGTCAAGATGTGGGAGGTTGTGCGCGTGAGCAATGCATGGGGGTTCATCATGAAGCGAATGTGTTTGGCCTTGTTTGTATTATTGGCTGCTTCGAATATAGGCTTGGCCCAGATCGTGGATACGCCGGTCATCCCTGAAAATCCGGTTGCCGTCAAGGCGCGGTTTGACATGACGCTTAAACATGTCGATGTGGGCGGGGACCTGCTTCTGGTCACCGATGTCAGTGACATTCTTGAAAACCTCCTGCGGGATATTGCGGACACTTTTGCGATATATGCGCCACCCGAAGACACGGACATTGCGGATTCCCTGGCGGTGTTCAACCGGTTGCGTACCTTTCTTAAAGCGAACGGCGCCTATTCGGCACGCAGTGTCGGGATCAGTTCCTCCCCCCGGAAGGGAGAGCATGTCTACACCTTCAAGTTGTTTGTTCAGCGGGATGCCGATGCAGCCAACCTGCCCCTGTTACGGGCTTTGGATGGACCTGTCGGCAAGCAGGCTGCCAGTGTCGGGTTCCTGCCGGCCGACACGCAGTTTGCCATGATCGAGAGTGCTGAACTGAGTGAGCTCTGGACACTGGTGCGGAATGGTATCCGTCAGGTGCTGCCTCCCGAGCCGGCACAGGAATTCGACAAACTGATCCGCACTTCCGGCGAGGCCGTCAAACAGGACCTCGACAAACTGATGGCCTCACTGGGTGACGAATGGTTCCTGTCGATCCAAATGTCGCCTGACAAAACGGTTTCATTGGGCGACATGGCGCCGATACCAGTTTCCATCCCTGAACCATCATTTCTGCTGGGCATCGCATTGAAGGATGAGACGCTCCCGGGATTTATCGCGGTCCGTCTGGCGGAGAGCGGGAGTCCGGTAACGACATCCCGGGTGGGGGATACAACCCTGACGACGGTGATGGTGCCGGTGCCGACGCCATTCCCGGTGGCCCCGACCTATGCGATGCATTCGAAATTCCTGCTGATTGGATCGAATCCCCGGGTGGTCGAGCAGGCGATCGCCGCCATGGCCCAGAAAAACGGGCTGGCTTCGACACCGGCTTTCCGGGAGGCCTTCGGGCCGGTATCCGGTCCGTATAGCGGATTGTTGTATGTGGATCCCCGCCTGTCGAAAGTGCTTGCCGATATCCAGGTTAATTCAATCACGGCTTCCTCCCTGGATCCGGATGCTGCCAAAGCACGCCAGGCATCGATCCGGGCACTGCTTGCACGGAAACCGCCCTTTGCCTGTGCGATGCGGACGGCGAATCTGCCGGAAGGTGTCCTGGTTCAGGGTCGTACCACGGCCAGCGGAAAAGAGACCCTGGTGGCGATTTCCATGTCGCCGCTGGGACTTGTTGCCGGCATGGCCCTGCCCTCGTTTTTCCGGGCCCGGACCATGTCGAAACGCTATGCCTGTATCAATAACCTGCGCATGATCGATTCCGGCAAGGAACAGTGGGCGATGGCCAATTCCAAGAGCGACGGCAGTCCGGTCGACATCGATGGTGCCAACCAGTACATCAAGGGATCAACGACCCCACGATGTCCCCAGGGGGGCACCTACATCTATGGAAACATCGGGGAGGACCCGCAATGTTCCCTGCACGGAGGCATGGAAATGGCCTATACCCCGACTTCGTCGGCGCCTGTATATGCCCCTCCCGTCCCTCGAACACCGGTTGGGCAGATGAACCTGTGTGTGAACCAGCTTCGCCAGATTGATTCCGCCAAGGAACAGTGGGCCATGGCCACCATGAAGGCGGACGGCGCGATGCCCGATCTGGCCGGCGTGAATGAATACATCAAGGGGAACCGCACTCCGGTTTGCCCCGCCGGGGGAACCTACAACTATCTGCCGATTGGCCAGGATCCGGTTTGTTCGGCGCATGGCTCGATGATGAAGCCGCATCTGGCGAAAACGGTCCAGGTCCAGCAGCTGCCGGACCCGGTTGCGCTTGAACCGTCGACAGGTACCGTGGAATAGGGTAGTGTGCGATTGATGGAGGGCTGATCAATGAAACCGAGAACGTTGTGTGATGGTGTACAGTGGATGGGAGCGATTGATTGGAACCGGCGGCTGTTTGATTCGCTGATACCGCTTCCGGATGGAACCAGCTACAATGCCTATCTGGTGCGGGGCTCGGAGAAGACGGCCCTTCTGGATACGGTCGATCCGGCCATGGACAGCATTCTGAAGCATCACCTGACGGGTGTGGATCGCATCGATTACCTGGTTGCCCACCATGCGGAGCAGGATCATTCCGGCAGCATTCCGTATGTGCTGGAGCGCTACCCGGAAGCCGTGCTGATTTGCACCCCGAAGGCCAAGGTCATGCTGGTCGAACACCTGTGCATTGCCCCGGAACGGATCCGGACGGTGGAAGACGGGGAGACGCTGGATCTTGGAGGGAAAACACTCCGCTTCATGCATATGCCCTGGGTGCATTGGCCTGAAACCATGGTGACGTATCTTCCTGAAAACCACATGTTGTTTTCGTGTGATTTCTTCGGATCGCACCTGGCAATGTCCGACATCTTTGCCGGTAACGATCCGTACGTCTTCGAGGCCGCGAAACGGTATTATGCCGAGATCATGATGCCGTTCCGCAAGCAGATCCGGGACCACTTAAAGAAAGTCCGTGAACTGGCCTGCACCTGTATTGCACCCAGCCATGGTCCGATCCATGACCAGCCCGAAGGCATCATGGCGGCCTATGAGGATTGGGTTTCAGACCGGGTTTCCAACCGGGTCGTGATTCCCTATATCTCGATGCATGGGAGCACCGAGGCCATGGTCAATTACCTGGTTGCCGCCCTGGCCGAACGCGGTGTGACCGTGCAGAAGTTCGAGCTTTCCACCACCGATATCGGCAAACTGGCGATGTCCCTGGTCGATGCAGCAACGATTGTGATCGGGACACCGACGGTGCATGTCGGCCCGCATCCAAGTGTTTTTTCGGCCACGCATCTGGCCAACGCGTTGCGTCCCAAATTGAAGTATGCAGCCATCATCGGGTCCTACGGGTGGGGGACCAAGGCGGCGGAACAGATTTCCGGCCTGATACCGAATCTCAAGGTGGAGGTTTTGGGAACGGTACTCTGCAAGGGATTTCCACGCGCCGATGCGTTTGCGGCACTTGAGACCCTGGCGGATGCCATCAAGGCTAAACACGCCTTGCTGTAACCGGCAGATGCCGTATGGAACGTGTTGAGAACCGATAAGCGGGGAGCAAGGGCATGCAAGCATTTCATTCCTATGTAAAACGCCTGTGCGGTGTGCTGGTCGCTGCCGCGTTGGCGGTTGGTGTAGCGGGTTGTGCAACACCCACTGCAGGAACCCGGACGGCCGGTGACTCCGGCTTGCCGGATGGTCTCTATGCCCGGTTTGAAACCGCCAGGGGAACGATCACCTGCCGCCTGGAATACACCCGGACGCCGCTTACCGTCTGTAATTTTGTCGGTCTGGCGGAAGGCAGGCTCCGGACATCCTCCCGGTCCGGCCAGCCATTCTATGACGGGTTGATGTTCCATCGCGTGCTGCCCAACTTCATGATCCAGGGAGGTTGTCCGCAGGGGACCGGCACGGGTGGGCCCGGCTACCGGTTCCGGGATGAGATCCATCCGGCCTTGCGCCATGCCGGCCCTGGGGTTCTGTCCATGGCGAACTCCGGGCCCAACAGCAACGGCAGTCAGTTCTTTATCACCCATGTCGCGACGCCCTGGCTGGACGGCAAACATACGGTGTTTGGTCACGTTATCGAGGGGCAGGACGTGGTGAATGCCGTTCGCCAGGGCGATGCCCTGGTCCGGGTGACCATCCTGCGGATTGGCCGGGAAGCCAAGGCCTTCAAGGCCGACCAGGAAACGTCTGATGCGCTGATGCTTGGCCGGTAGGTTCTGAATTCCGACTACCTGGACTTGGACGGGCCGTATTCAAGCAGGCCGGTTTCAACCGGTTTCGTTCCGGGTTTTCCAACTTTCAGTGTCTTGATTTCAAACGGGGACAGGGTGATGGTGCCGGCGGACCGTCCGCGTATCCACAGGCGGACGTGTCGGGTTTTTCCGGTTGGTTCAATCAGACGGACGATCAGGGCATGGTTGCCGGTTGCCTTCTTGATGGCCGGGACCAGAACGGCCGGGTCATCGACGCGGACGACCGGTACGATTGCCGGACCGGCAGGCGGGGCGTCCGGTCCGAATGAACTCAATGCAACCGCTGACTCATTGAATTGTGCGGCTTGCCGGTCAACCTGTTCCAGGATGGTGCGTGTGGTTCCGATGAGCACGCGGAAACGGAAATGGCGTTCTCCGAGATCGCTCCGGGGATGGAAATATCCGGGATCCGGGGCGTCATCCTGGCGGACCGGCAGAAAGGTGTAGGCCGGGCTCCGGAGGAGATTGACCCGCAATTCCCCCGGCATGGCATCGAAGGCATAGGTGCCGTCGTTGAGGATGGCGGCGGTGGGTTGAGCCGGGTTCAGCGGGACCGGGACCACCCATTGCTGCATGCAGGTTTCCGAACCGTCGAGCGGATGCGCTTCCCGCCCGGCCATGGACTGGCTTTGGGCAACTTTGGCCCGGAATGCCAGCGGCATGCCGAGTTTCAACATGATCCCGGGTTCCTGGTTGTTCAGCCGGATCTCCATGTCAAACCAGGGTTCGAAACGGGGAAATGTGTAGCGGATGACCGCGTGGGATCGACCGTAGGTAAACAAGGCTTGCACCGTGGTCTGGACCGGGCCGGCATCCACCAACGCGAGCGGTGCAGCCGCCTGGGGACGGTTCGCCTGAATTTGACGTGCCTGGCGTGCGGAGACAAGCTTGAAAGCCCCTCGTTGTTCCCGGATGTGATTCTGACCGGTTCCCCACGGATCATCCGAGTCGCGGATGACCAGGATTCGGAACGCGTCCTGGAAGATCCGGCGACCGTGGGCTGACAGGGTTTGCATCCGTCCGGTGCGTGGATTGATGGATGCCGAGAAGCAGCGGTTTGTAAAACGGAAAATCTTGGGAAGCGGGCGGGGGGCAGGCGCGCTGCCCTTGACCGGTCGATCCTTGCAATCATATCGCTGGATACCAAAGGGCGGCAGATCCACGGGGAACACCACGCGTTTACGCCACTCGATGTTGACATTGCCGTCTTCCTTGACCACTTGTGAAGGAACCGGCCGGCCATTCCGGGTGACGGTGATATCATGGAAATTCCGGCCCCAGCTCATCGTCGGGAGGCTTAATTCGCATGCGATGAGTGTGTGAAGCGGCCACGGGTGGGGGTTGGCCACGATAACCGGTACCTGACCCTCCGGTGCGTTTCCCAGCGTCCGGGCCATGGTAAAAAAGGCCCGGGTACGTAAACGGGATGTTGCTTCGATACCTTCACCCAGTTGACGCAGGGCCGTGGCTTCCCCGGCCGGCACGCAGGTGCCGCACAGGATGTCATGAAACTGGTTGAAAAGAAGCGGACGCAGGGCGGCTTCAAGTTCAGCAGCGGGGTAGGGCATCAATCCGTTGGCCCAGGCGTGCGTGACAAGGCGTTCCGTGCTGAAATACAGGGATTCAAGCCGGCGATGTTCCTGCTTGAGGCGAACCTGCGAGGTATAGCAGCCTGGAAATGAACGTTGCAAGGCATGCGGGTAGGCCGGTAAAGTGTGCCGGGCTGAACGGATCGAACGGAAGAACTGTTCCGGGGTGGAATGGACGATTCGTACATCCTTTCTCCGCCGCCGCAGGGCTTCGATGCCCTGGAGATCCTTCCGGCTGGGGCCTCCGCCATGGTCGCCGATACCCCACAGGATCAGGAGCGCCGGGACGGGATCGGATGCGCGTTCCTTCAGGAGGTTATCGATCCGTTGCGTGGCTTCGCCGGCGGCGGTGCCATACCAGCCGTAGGTGTGGTGGGCGATGATTTCACTGCCGTCGTAACCGATCCACCGGTAGTTGTTGGCGGGAAGTGGCGTCAGCCATTCCGTGGGGGATGGCCGGCAGTGGATGTACGAATCATAACCGGCCTTGCGGAGTATCTGGACCAGTCCCCGGCTGTGGCCGAAGGAGTCGAAGTTGTAGGCCGTGGTTGGCCGGACACCGAACCGTTCCTTGAAATAGCGCAGGCCGGTTGTGATCTGGCGGATGATGGATTCGCCGGACGGCATGTTGCAGTCGGGTTGAAGGAACCAGCCTCCCGCGACATGCCATTTGCCGGCGCGGACCAGTTTCAGGATCTTCCGGAACAAGGCAGGGTCATGAAGCTCGACCCATTGATAGAGGACCGCTTCATTGTGGTTAAAGATGAATCCGTCGAATTGTTCGCAGAATTCCGCCGCCACCCGGAAGGTGCTGACCGCTTCCGCCGCACCCTCCTGCCATTCCCACTGCCAGACCGGATCAAGATGCGCATTGCAGACCAGGTGTGCCGTACGGGGTGCAGGGGTGGTTTTCATGCTGGTCCCTTCAGGGTTGAAGTGCGATGTAACCGGACGGTCTTTGTTTTTCACGTCCCAGACGATCGACCAGCAGGGTGGTCAGAAAACCGGCCAGAATCAACCCCAGGGATCCGCCAATCTGGGCAGGGGTGGGGCGGAAGAAAACCGTCGGGTAATCGTCGGTCTTGAGTGGTTGGTTGGTTTCCGCGAGATAGAGCTTGCCGCCGGCATCCACCTGGACGGTTTGTCCCTTGATCGAATCGCCGGGGAATGGTGCAACTCCCTGCTGGAACGGCCATAATCCGGCTACGGCGCCCAGCAGGAGTCCCAGCAGGACGCCCAGCGTGGCCGGCTCATAGCGATCAAGCAGCCACCGCAACAGGTTGCTGACAGCCAGCACCCCGATGATGACGCCCAGACCAACCGGGAGGATGACCTGGAGTCCGACCTGGAACAGGATGTCGAACTGCAACCCTTTCAAGGCATCTTTGAAGGCATCAATTCCGGCGAGGATCGGGACATAGGCGCCGAGCAGGAGCAGGAGATATCCGCCGCTGATGCCCGGCAGGATCATGGCGGCGGCGCCTGCGGTGCCTGCCAGGAAGAGGAAAACGATTCCATCACGGTTGGCTGAACCACCTCCCTGCATCTGGATCAGGGCAATCAAGGCCATGCCGATGAAGCCCACGACGGCACCGGTCCACATGCCGCGTGTCTTGTTTTGCCCGATCAGCCGCCAGACCAGGGGGATGCCGCCCAGGGTCAGTCCGATGAATATTGAATACATGATCCAACGATGATCGACCACCAGGTCCTTGATGGTGCCCGCCATGGCGGCGATTGCAAGCAGTGCGGCGCCGACGACCCCGGCCAGGGTCAGCACGGACACTTTGCGGAAGGTCAGGGTGGTGAGTTCGCCGATGGCGCGGATAAAGCGGGGATAAATGCCCGCGGCGAGCAGCATGGTGCCGCCGCTGATACCGGGTACCAGGTTTGCCAGGCCCATCAGGGCGCCTCCGAAAATACTGCGAACCAGAACCGGCACCAGGGAGCCGGAGGTGGCGGAATCCGGCAGAAGATCGGAAGATGTTTGATGGGGCATGTGTTTCTCCGTGTTGTGGGTCCGGCGCGATGTGTAGTTGAAATTGCATGATCCGTCGAGTCTGGAAGTGGGGTCCCGCGTGATACGGATTGACGTGGGTGCGGGGCACGGCTACCGTTCGACGCGCCGGTAGGTCGGTTGAATGGTTTGACGGGAGGCTTTCATGGCGGGTGAATATGTTTTTAATCTCCAGCGGTTGACCAAGCAGTACGACAAGGTGACGGTCCTGCAGGATGTGACGCTGGCTTTTTTCGGGGGCGCCAAGATCGGCGTGATCGGCGGAAACGGATCCGGAAAATCCACCCTGCTGCGGATCATGGCGGGGCTGGACAAGGAATTCATGGGCGAAGCCCGGATCGAGCGCAATGTCCGCATCGGCTATCTTCCCCAGGAGCCCCAGTTGACGCCCGGCAAGACGGTGATTGATACAGTGAATGAAGGGGTGGCGACGGCGCGTGCCATGCTGGCACGATACGATGAAATCTGTGACCTGCTGGGTGCCAGTCCCTCCAAGGAGGAATCGGAGCGCCTGAACAACGAGATGGGCAATTTGCAGGAACGTATCGATGCCCTTGACCTGTGGGAACTCGACCATCATGTCGAGGTGGCCATGGATGCCCTGCGCCTGCCGCCCGGCGACTCCCTGGTGGATGTCCTGTCCGGTGGCGAACGGCGCCGGGTGGCGTTGTGCCGCCTGCTGGTGTCGCCGTTGGATGTCCTGCTGCTGGATGAACCGACCAACCATCTGGATGCCGAATCGGTGGCCTGGATCGAGACTTATCTCAAGCAATTCGCGGGCACGCTGATCGTGGTGACGCATGACCGTTATTTCCTGAACAACGTGACCGAATGGATCCTGGAACTCGACGGCGGGCGGGCTTATCCCTACAAGGGGAATTACGAGTCCTGGCTGGAGCAGAAGCAGGCGCTGATGTCGCGGGAACAGAAACTCGCGCAATCCCAGCGCAAGCTGCTTGAGCAGGAACTGGCCTGGATACGCATGACGCCATCCGGCAGGCGGAGCCGGAGCAAGGCGCGTCTGGCACGGTACGAGGAACTGGCCAACCAGCGACTGGATATCCAGGCCGATTCGCTGGAGATCCAGATTCCAGCCGGACCCCGCCTGGGCGACCTAGTGGTTCGTGCCCAGGACATGTCCAAGGCCTTCGGTGATCGCATGCTGATGGAACATGTGGATTTCGACCTGCCACGCGGCGGGATTGTCGGTGTGATCGGCGCCAATGGGTCGGGGAAAACCACCCTGTTCAAGATGATCCTCGGCAAGGAGTCCCCCTCGGGTGGGTCCCTGACGGTGGGACCCACGGTACAGGTTTCCTATGTTGACCAGAGCCGGGATGCGCTGGATCCGAGCAAGACCGTGTATGAGGAGATCACGGGCGGGACCGACACGATCGAACTCGGCGGCAGGACCATGAACGGGCGTGCCTATTGCAGTCGCTTCAACCTGCGCGGGGCGGACCAGCAGAAAAAAACCAGCCAGTTGTCAGGCGGCGAGCGCAACCGGGTCCATTTGGCCAAACTGCTCAAGAGCGGCGGCAACCTCCTGCTGCTGGACGAACCGACCAACGATCTCGATGTCACCACCCTGCGGTCGCTGGAGGAGGCCATCACGGGATTCGGCGGGTGCGTGGTGGTGGTGACCCATGACCGCTGGTTCCTGGACCGCGTCGCCACGCATATCCTGGCCTTCGAGGGGGACAGCAAGGTCAAGTGGTTCGAAGGCAACTACGAGGCCTATCACGAGGAACGGCGGCGGTTGTTGGGGGATGCGGCGGACCGGCCCACCCGTATCCGGTTCCGGCCGATCGGGCCCCGCTGAGCATCAGATTCCGCGCAGCATCGGGAGATCACAGAGTGCGGGGTTGGATTCAAAGAAGCGGGCGGCTCGTTCACGTGCGGTCCTGAAATCCGGAGCGGATTGCACGCCGGAAAACAGGGTATGTCCAAACGCAAAGTTGCGGGCATAATAGGTGGTGAAGATTTTGATGCGGGCCAGGGCGGGGGCGGGGCGGGGGAAGTCCTCCTCGATGTAATCGGCAAGCCGTGTCCATACCTCGAACGGATCAACCATCAGGCCCGGATGGTTCCATTGCGCAAAGATCCAGGGCCGGCAGGCGGCCATCCTGCCGATCATCATCCCGGCGGTTGGGGCGAAGTCGGCGGCGCGGGCTTCCCCGTACTCCCGGCCGGTGATATCGCCGTTGGCAATCACGGGTATCCCGGCTTCGGCAGCCAGTTCCGGGTAAAGGGCGTGCCGGGCGGACCGCTTGAATTTCTCCTCGACGAACCGGGGATGCAGGATCACGGCATCCACCCCTTCCTCCGCCAGGATATGCAGGCGTTCCCGCAGACGTTTACGCCAGTCCGGGGTTTCGCGTCCGAGTCGTAGCTTGACGGTGAATGGAATCGAAAGACGGTTACGCAGGATACGGACAACCTGTTGGAAACGCTCGTGTTCATTGCAGAGGGCGGCGCCGGCTCCGAAACGGCAGACCGTGTAGGCCCCGCAGGCGGCATTCAGATCCACCGCATCCGGCGCCATGGTTAACAGGTGGTCGATGACGGAGGGCAGGCGATCGGGGTTGGTTACCAGCAGTTGATAGATCAGGCGGTGTTCCGTCGGCCGCCGCCGCGTCCAGGGCGAATGGAGCAGGTTTTCGCGCAACAGCATGGTGTCGGACAGCATTTCGGTGAACAGGGCGCCGTATCCGCCGAAATCGGCCAGCAGACGGCGGAAGGCGCTGTGCGTGATTTCCACCATGGGCGCGCAGAACAGCGGCGGATCAAAGGTGACACCCCGCAAGGTCAAGGGGGGGGGACGGGTGTCCTTTCGTTCGATTGGCAGTCCGGTTTGCATAAGGGGGCACGATAACAGCATGCGGAATGCAATGCCATGCCGTTGATGGGCGGTTCAAGCGATTCAAGCAAGTCATCCCTTGTTTCGGGAAATATCTCCTGTTAGGTTCAAGGGATGTGGTTCATGTGGAACATGTGAAATGATGCAGAATCTCCAGGCTATTTACGACGCGGCTTTCTTCGGGGAATGGGGGTCTGGAAACGCTGACTATGTGGCATCGGCGGAAGTCATAACCGATGAACTTTGTGCACAGTTTAAGCCCGGACGGGTGGCTGATATCGGGTGTGGTTGCGGCGTATACAGTCATTTTTTCAGGCAGCGGGGAGTTGACGTATTGTCGCTGGACGGTGTGATGCCTCCGCCGGAGCATGCCTTTCCGGTAACCATTCATCAGCAGGATTTGACGGAACCGTTTGAAAATGTATGGGGCAAGTATGATTTTACCCTGTGCATGGAAGTCGCCGAGCATATTCCGGAACCCCTGGTCGGTGTGTTTCTCGAGAACCTCGTGCGATTTGGCGACACGCTGATCATGTCGGCGGCCCCGCCGCGGCAGGGCGGGCATCATCACGTGAACGAGCAACCCAAGCGATACTGGGTGGAGAAACTGGCCGGCCTGGGGTTCCTGTATTCGCGGCGGAAAACCGGGCGGTTGTTCGATGCCCTGTGCGTGCGGCGTATGCCGTTGATGTGGATGATGCAGCAGATCAGCATCTACGAACGCCGTCGGCCTGCCGGACGCAAAGGCGAGGAATTGCCGTTCGGGGTCCGGTTCCGATCATAGCCGGTGCCCGGAGCTCGCTCATGCGGAAGGATTTGTACGCCCTTGACCCTGCCGGTTGTTTGCGTTAAATCTTAGCGAGTTTCGAGTTTACATCAGGGGGCCGGAACATGACTGAACAAACCATCGACAAGGTTCCACAAAGAATCCGGGATCTCTTCAACAAGGGTTTTACGGCGCTGGAACGCGGCAACGTGGACTACGCCCTGGACCTGTTGCATGCCTGCATTGAAGCGGAACCGGCCTTTCTCCAGGCACGGAAATATCTGCGGGCTGCCGAACTGCAGCGACTCAAGAAGTCGCCGCCCAATGCCGTCAAGCACCAGTTGGCCATGCTCACCGGTCTGCCCCTTTATCTGGGGGCCAGCCTCTTGCTCGGCAAGCAACCCGCCAAGGCGCTGTTGATGGCCGAGAAGCTCCTGCGGGCCGATGCCCTGAACCTGTCCTTCATCAATCTCTTTGTCCGTGCGGCACGGGCTGCCGACCTGCTTGAAGCGGGCGTCCAGACACTGGAAATGGTGCGTGAATATTATCCGCTGAATCCTTCCTTGTGCCGTGATCTCGGGGAGTTGTATCAGGAATCGGGCAATATGCGGGCCGCCCGCGAATGTTTCGAGCGCTTGTGCCAGTTGCGCCCGAATGATCAGGAGGCCATCCGCGCCTTGAAGAACGCCATGGCACTGGACAGCATGAAGACGGATGGTTGGGAAGATGTGGCCAAAAAGGGCGGTTCATTCCGCGACATGGTCAAGGACTCCAAGGAATCGGTCCTGCTCGAGCAGAAGGGCAAGGCCATGAAGACGGACGCGGATGCCGCGGATTTGATTGCCGACATGCTGGCCAAACTTGAGAAAGAGCCTCAGAACATCAACTATTACCGGTCCCTGGCACGGTTGTATGATCAACGCCACCTGTATGACGAATCGCTCCAGACCATCGCGAAAGCCCGGATCATCAGCCCGGGTGATCCGGAACTGGACAACCTGCAGGCCACGATTCGGACGCACCAGTTCGATGCGAAGATCGCCGAACTTCAGGCGGCAGGCGATACCGCCGGTGCGGAAGCCCGGGCGATCGAACGGGCCCAGTTCGTGTTCGATGACCTGCAGGAACGGGTCAAGCGTTATCCCACCGATCTCAAACTGCGTTTCGAGCTGGGCATCATGTTGTATGAGAATGATTACACCAATGAAGCCATTCAGCAGTTCCAGATGGCCCAGCGCAGTCCCAAGCAGCGCACGCACGCCCTCTATTACCTGGGATGTTGCATGGCCAAGAAGCAGCAGTATGACCTGGCGCTTGACCAGCTGGAATCGGCATCGAGTGAAATCCTGATCATGGATGACCTTAAGAAATCCGTGCTTTATGAATTGGGCAAGGTGTCGGAAGCCATGGGGAATACCGACAAAGCGGCCACGTATTACAAGCAGATCTACCAGGTGGATATCGGGTACCGGGATGTGTCAGCAAAGATCGAGCAGCAGTATCCCAACCAGAAGTAGGTGCCCGTCAGACGGTGTTTGCGTGTCGTGCAGCTTACGGGGTCACGGTCGGGGGCGGGGGGGCCGGCCACTGATCGTCCTGGATTCCCTTGCGTACGATTTCCTGCATGTCACGCGGAAAATCGCTGTTCAGTAACCACCGGATGAATCCGGGATCCTGCCGGGCAAGCGTACGCAGGGATTCACCGCGTTTGCGACCGAAATTCAGGACAATATCCCGGTTCTGCCAACGGAGCCGGCCGGTCTTGTCGACCCAGTCAGGGTTTCGGTCGTTGCAATAGTCATGCAGGGTGGCGATGTCGCCGGGCAGATCCCCGTAGCGTTGGAGTTGGCCTTCGAGGATCTGGATGGTGGCCAGTGTATCCGCTTCTGCACCATGGGCCCCGAGATGCATTTCGCCGCAATAGAAGCGCAGGGCCGCCGAGAGATCCCGGGGTTCACGTTTATGGAAGATGCGCTGGGAATCGATGATCCGGCGTGAATCGATGTCGAAGGTGCGCCCGGCCCGGAGGAACTCCTCGATCAGGATGGGAATGTCGAAACGGAGTATGTTGTAACCGGCAAGGTCGTGGTCCTCGAAGGTGCGAGCCACGGCGTCCGCCTGGTCCTCAAAGGATTTGCAATCCTTGACATCGGCATCACGAATCCCATGTATGGCCGTGGTTTCGGGGGGGATCGGTATGCCGGGATTGAAGCGGAAGGTGTGAATCCGGCGTTCCCCGGAAGGGAAAAGGACGACAACCGCCAGGTCGATAATCCGGTCGGTGCGGGGGTGGATACCGGTCGATTCAATGTCGAAGAATGCCAGGGGTTTGGTCAGCGTGAGCCGATGCAGAGGTTTGGAGGGTGCCATGAAACCTTTCTTTGGACTGTATCCCGTTGCTTGACAACAGGACGGCTCCTACCGTATAGGTAAACCCTCCATTAATGCAAGCAAAGCTATGGCGGGTTGCCATGGCCTTGGCAAGGAAAGGGTGGTCATAGGATGTCACAGCATGCCAGTTTAAAGTCGGCCAGTAAAATTACGGCACGGCGTAACGTGTTGAAGCGTTTTGAGCGGGTCGATCTGCTGAAAAAACGCGGCAAATGGAAAGCGGGCGATCGCGGCCATGGATTGCCTAAAACCAGGCATGATTAATGCCGGGTGGAATGCCCGCCTGGGGATTTCACAATGAAACACGCAATCGTACGATGCTGGATCCTGTGGGGCTGGTGTTTTCTGATTCCGTTGTCGATGGCGGTCGAATTCACAGTCCGTGAACCACGGGCCCAGCTCTATTCCGGTCCGGATGCCGGCAGTGACGTGCTGGGGCACGTAACCCGGGGCACAACGCTTACCATCCAGGATCGCGTGGGGGACTGGATCTGTGTGATCCCGCCCGAATCGGTGGATGTCTGGATCTATGCCGAACTGGTCCGGGACGGCATCGTTGCCGTGCCGCGTGTGAAAATGCGGGCGGGTCCCGGCATCACCTACCGAACGGTCGGCGATCTCGATGTCGGCACACGCTTGAAAGTCCAGGGTTCGGAAGGTGACTGGCTGAAGGTCGCTTCGACCCTTTCGACCCGCGCCTGGATACAGGCCGAACATGGTGAAGGGGCCCCGCAGGTTTCCGTACAAGCCCCGGTGCCGGTTGATATTCCCGTTGAACCGGAATCACCCGATCCGGAGCCTGAACCGGTGCCCCCCCGTCAGGACCTGCCGCCAGCCGTGCCGTCCAAGCCGGTTGCAGCCGAACCTACGGCAAGAACCGCTTCCCCTGCCACGACCACGACGACGACAACAACGACTTCAACATCCACCAGTACCAGCACGAGTACGACGACCACTACCGTGCCCCAGATGCAGTTTCAGGATCGTGAATCGCAGCCGTCAAAACCTGCTTCATCCGATTCAGGCCCGGTCACTGTTCGCGGCGTCCTGAGCCCGGTGCCCCTGGCGTGGATGCGTCCGGCGCCCTATCAATTGATCGAGGAGGATTCCCTGGGACGGTACCGCGTCGTATGTTTTGTCAATGGTCCGTTATCCCTGCTCAAGGCCCATGCCGGTCGTTCCGTGAATGTGACGGGCCGGCGTATTGAAGTGCGCGGGGCGCGCCAGCCGGTGCTTGAGGCAACGACCATCGTGCCTGCAGGGCGTTGAGGCCGGATCTGGACACATGCGCCTCACGGCATGGATTCAAGCCGTGTCCGAACGGCGGCAATCACGAAATCCGGTGTTGAAGCGCCAGCCGTCAATCCCGCGGTTCGACATCCGTTGAACCACTCCGGCTTCAACTGGTCTGCGGTCTGGATGTGATGGGTGGGCCGCAGGGTGCGGGCAAGTTCAGCCAGGCGAACGGTGTTGGCACTATGGGCATCGCCCACCACGACAATGGCATCAACCTGCCGTGCCAGTTCGATTAATTCCGACTGGCGGTTGCGGGTTGAGTTACAGATGGTGTCGAGAATGACCGCATCGGGAAATCGTTGTTGGATGGCCTGGATGATGGTCTGATAGGTGTCGGGCAGTTGGGTGGATTGGGCGACCAGACAGACCGGTGACATGGCCGGCAGTTTTTCCACATCGGCTGCGGATGCCACGACATGGCCGTTTCCCTCGGCATACCCCTCCAGACCCACCACCTCGGCATGACCGGGATCGCCGAAAATCACGATGTGGTAGCCCTTGCGTGCATGCCGGCGGATGAGCGCCTGGATACGGGCGACATCGGGACAGGTGGCATCTTCGAGGCGAACCGACAATCGGCCGAGCGCTTCACGACGGGATGGCGGGATGCCGTGTGCCCGGATGATGAGGGTGCCGGAATCCAATGGCGAGTGGCCGTCCCAGCGGCATATGCCTTCCGATTCAAGCTGGTGCATTAATTCAGCATTGTGGATAAGGGATCCATCCGTGAACAAGGTTCCGGTATCCTGCCGCGATGCCAGTTCACGGGCCTTGCGCACGGCACGCTGGACTCCCCAGCAGAAACCGGCTGATTTGGCGGTGAGCACCTTCATGGTCAAGGATCGGCGGTTTCTCCACCGGGAAGGACCCGTTTGAGTTCAAGGGACGGCCCGGGTGCCTGCTTTTCAAGGCGCGGCCCGGTGAATATGAAGCAGGGGCGCAGGATACCACCGAGGCCGATTTCGTTGGCGGCGGAATTCCGTACAATCTGGATTGCCAGCAGGTTCTCACGGTCGGGGAGGAAGGCTGCGGTGAGGTCATATTCTGCGGGGTTGGAGAATCGCCGGCCACTGGTTCCGATCAACTGGCCGTTCAGCCAGATGCGGGCCTCATCCTCAAATCCGCCCATGAAGAGGCCAATGCCCTTGTTTTCTCCGGGACCCGGCAGGGTGAAACGATGCCGGTACCAGACGGCTCCGGAACGATGCCCGTCGGTCAAGTCCTGGGCATCCCAGGTGGTGGTGTAGGTGCGGGAGGTGACCCATGCCGAGTCATCGAATGCCGTTTCATGGTAATGCTTGAGGTGGCCGACTTCATCGGCGTCAAACGCCGTGGGCATGGCGTCCGGCAGACGGTGGACCATGGCGTAGGGGGCGGTGGAGTAAAGGAGCCCTCCATCGACAAATTTCAGGAGATAACGTTTCAAATAGGAGGGACCTTCATTGGCCACCATGTCGGAGTTCTGGTCATAGGCCGTTTGCCAGTGGGATGCCATGGCATCGTAGGTTGTTTTGACGGCCGGGAAATCGAAGGCCATGGTCGCGCGATGATACGCCAGGTAGCGACGCAGGGATTCCACGTTGTGAGTGGTGAAGCTGATGCGTTGACGATCCGGTTCGGTGTCGGCGGCGGACCGGGCTTCGGCAACGGTTTTTGCCGCCTCGTTCACCCAGGCATCATCATACATCAGGTGGAAGGCATTGAAGGATCCGGCTTCCTGGCGGGCTTCCCGTTGCCGGTCGGCAAGAGCGAGGTGGTACCGTTCCATGGCGGGGGCGCCTTTCCCGTAGGCTTTGCGGCAGAAATCGTTGAGCAGGTCTTTCCAGTCGAGGGTGCTGTTCCAGCACAGGCGCATGAACACATAATCGCTGGGGGCCAGCACGGACCACATCTTGGTGCCTTCAACATTCATGCCGATCAGGTTGTGCTGCTTGTAGAACGGCAGTTCCTCGCCCCAGATGCGGACCTTGGTGTAAGGCAGGATGTTATCGGCGAGGTTCCAGCTGTAACCGCGGTAGGTGAGCGGGTTTCCCTGTTTGCGGGAGAGTGCGCCCCATTGTTCAACCACCCGCTTGTAGACGGCCTGTGTTTTTGAAAGGGGATCAACCACGCTGTGGAACCGGGAAAAGTTGATGGGTGCGAATATCTGGGCGATTTTCGGGTTGGGCACATACTTGACCGGGTATCCGGCATGGGTGGAGTAGGAATAGAATCCCACATGGGCGTTCGGATAGTCCGGGTGGATTTTCTCCAGGATGCGGTTGGCGAGCAGGATCAGTTCGTCGGTACGGTCCAGTTCGCCCACGATCGGATCGATCACGCCGGATCCTGCCTTGAGCGATTCCGGTGAAAGGGAGTAACCGAGGCCGTCCGCCGGTCCAATTCCAAAGCCGGCGGGGGTTTCACGGGTCCAGGTCCCGGCTTCGATGTTTTTCTTGTATGTTGCCCGGATGTCTTCGACGAACAGTTCGATCACCCGAGGGTGGGTGCTTTCGAGCTGGGGACCCCTGCGAACCAGCGTGTTGTCCGGCATGCGGACAAGCGCCAACATGGTGGGATCCTTTTCGAATTCGGCTTTATGTTTCTTGGTGAAGGCATCCCAGACATGGCCGCCGGTCCCGCTGGTTACGTGCTGGAAATTACCGCCCATCTGGCGCCGGAGCCATTGCTCAAACCGTGCACGTTCGCCGGGTTGCTCGGGGTGTTCCTTGGTTCGGTATCCCCGATACCAGAGTCGACGTATCAGGAAGTCGGGAGTTTGTGATTCATCGAGGTCGGGTAAGGTGATGGTGCGTATTGCGGGGATGATCTCGCCGATGGTTCCCGGCATGACCCAGTCGCATCCGAGACGGCGAAGCGTTGCATATATCCCGAGGGCGGTTCCCTGGGGACTTTCTCCTCCGATCCAGAGGTTGCCGTCACGGGTGAGCAGGCGAAAGCCTTCCTTTGATTCCGATGTCTTGGTGGTGGTTGCGCCGGCGGATAACGCCAGTTGGTCGAGAACAATGGCCGGCTTTTGAATGGATTTGGCATCAGCCGTGCGGACGATTTCCAGGGTGGTTCCGGACATCTTTTCCAGATGGTAGTTCAGGTCGTCGATTGCAGTTTGCAGGGTTTGCTGGGCGCTGGTGAGCGTCTGGGTGGGGGCCGGCAGGTTCACATAGATACGAGCCAGCGGTTTACCGTCCTCAACCAGTGAAACCGCCATCGTCCGGCTGGCAGAACCGACGACAAGCAGTACGGTAAAAAGTTTCAGTCCCTGCAAAATCCCGGCAGGTCGAAACGAGACGGGTTGCGGTTGCGTGAGCGGGTTGTCGTGAATCATGGTGCCTGCCTCTCGTATTGTGACCGTTGATGCCGTGCCTGTATGGAAACAGGTGTTTAATAAGCCGGAGTTTCACACAGTGAAAGGGTGCTGTCAAATGCAGGTGTTGTCGAGACGGGGTTCGAGGGTTATGCCGCGTGGGATCGTGTATTGGGGTTTGGATCGCGCAGTATCCTTCTGGACGTATATCGGGCCGAACGGGGTGGGGACCGTCGCTTGGAATGCGAATGGTGGATTGACGGTGGGATTGATACGGAGGTTCGTGAATCCGGGGGTGCGTGGTTGAATGCCCAGTACGTACCGTTGTGTGAGCGGGACCAGTCCGCTGCTCCAACCGTGGCAGAGGCTCTTGGGCCAGTCGCCGAGCGACCAGCGTTGAAAACCGCGCACAGCCGGATCATGCCATTCCCATAACGTCGCGCTGTCGTTGGGTTCCACCTGGTCGGTTAGATAATCCACGAAGTTCCGGAGGGCACCGGTGGGGTCCCCGCATTCGGCTCGGGCAACCGCTTCGAAATAGCGGAAATAGGCGGTGATCAGGACCGGATGACGTGCTGATTGAAGGGTCCGGAGCACCAGGTCCCGATCGGCGGGGGTTTGGACCAAACCGGCCCAGACGGCCAGTGTCTGGGAGTGACGGGAGGGGCGACTCTCGCCAATCGATGGCAACCGGAAATAGAGGCGGCGATATTCGTTGTCGACGGTTTCCGGGAGGGGAAGCACGACAAGGGGTTTCCATTCCCGGATGGTTTGGGAACGGGTATGAATCATGCCTTTGCCGGTTCGCCAGAATCGTCGGCGAATAACGCGGGCCAGTTCATGGGCTCTCCGGGAATAGCGGGCGGCATCCTGTGGACGGTTGAGCCAGATCGCGAGTTCAGTCGCCAGGCGTAGGGCTTCCAGATGCTGACATTGAAGCCAGGATAATTCCTCGAATTGACCACCGACTGGCATGGGGCTCCAGTCCACAAAGGCCACCCGGCCAAAATAATGGTGGTCAGGGTCCCGTACCATGAGCCCTTGTTGGTTGAGTTGCGTGCGATGGGCCCACTGCAGTGCCAGGGACATCCGGCGGTAAAGATCCGGGATGGCCGGGTGGCGGGTTCCGTGTGCGAGGATCAACTGGTGCAACATGGCAACGGCGGCGAAGGTGTAACCGGGGATGCCCATGGTCCAGCGGTCGGTCGGCAACTGTTCGAGCATGTGGAGCGCAGGAGCCGGATCAGCAAATACGGCGTCGGCGGTCATTTGGGTGATGCGGGCGTCGCCGAACCATCCGACGCGGTCGCGCTTGACGCCGTCCCAGAAGGAATCCGGCCGACTGCAGACGCGGGCGGTATAGACGGAGGTTTGCCAGAGGCTTTGGAACCGGGGATTGTCACAGGAGAAATCGCCCTGCCGTTCACGGAACGCGATCCAGGCGTCCGCGCTTATCGCGATGAATTCAACCGGAGAACGTGCATCCTCGATTTGGATGCGCACGAAGCGGAACCCGCGGGCCGCGAAGCGATTCCGGTGGAGGCCCTTTCGCGGGATCTGCCAGGCCACGGTTGAAAGGGGGTTGGTGGTGGGGATGCCGCAGCCGTCGGCTTCGGGAATGCTTTCGCCGAAGGCGACGAACACCGGCAGGGATGTGGCGGATGCGGTACGGATACGGAGCACCAGTTCGGCCTCCAGTTCCGTTCCAAAATCGAGCAGGAGGTCGATGCGGCCTTCCGAATCGGGACGGAGGCTTACCGAGGGGGGACGGGTGTGGAGGTTGAGCTGTCGACGCCAGCCAGGGTGCTGGTCAGGAGTCAGGCGAAGACACGCATGCGGATACACGGTGAGAATGCGTCCGCCGGGGACCGGCCGGCCGGCGGAGCGACCATACGAGGGGTCGGGGCTTAAGCCGGCGGGATGGATATACAGGCTCATGGATGGACCTTGATGGCGCGGAATCGTGGGCCACTTCCGAAATAATAGATACCATTCAGCGTACCAGAGTTCCGGTCCACCGGTATGGGCGGGGCGGCCAAGGATGCGGGAGGCCACATCACTGGCATGGTGGGGGTGTAGGCAGGGATACGATCGGGGATTTCCCCTTTTATAACCGTATGGCATCGTTGTATGGCATGCATTATATGTTCCTCGTCTGCTTGGAAAGAGTTCATTATATGTTCCTCGTCTGCTTGGAAAGAGTT
>MHBQ01000015.1:5109-12106 GCA_001803315.1 Lentisphaerae bacterium RIFOXYC12_FULL_60_16 | reverse complement strand
GCCGGCGGCAGGCGTGCCCGTACCGCCGCTTCAAGAATCTCAGCGGCATGGTTGTGGTTCTCACCCGCATACACCACACAGGAAGGCAGGGCCGGGTCTTCTATCTTGCGCCGGATGCCTCCTGCCAGGATCGCAGCCACCGACGGGGATCCCTTTTCGAAAATCTTCACGTTTGGCAGACCGGTCGCCACCTCCGACGCCTCCGCCACCGCCAGCACCAGGCCGCCGGCATCCACCGAAACCGTCGGGTTCAACATTTCCACCGTTTCCACACGGCGTGTCTCCACACCCGTACGCGTGGCTACATTCACCGAATAGGCGCCCTTGCAGCGGCGCACCGCCTCCACCAGCTCCGGCATCACCTCCGCCACCACCAGCCGGTCAAATTGTTTCGACGCCATCGCCTCGTAAACGAACAACCCGCCCTGGATCGGCCCGAAACCAATTCCAACAAAGGTCCTGCCCATCGCCTGCTCCTTCCGCCTTACAGCCAACGCGGTTCAAATCGCACCGAGTCAATCCAACACGCCCCGGTTATAGCGGGATTGGCCGATAGTTCAAGCCGGTATCCTTCAATGGCCACACCCTTCCACGGGCAATCGATCCGGACTTCCGTCCAATCCGGTCCGGCCTTGACCGTCTGTTCAAACGACGGCAGGGCCCCCGCATCGGGAACCGGCAAGGATCCCGGCATGGAGGCAAGGATCACCTTGACGGCCGGCCGGTCCCAGTCCTGCGGAAAAACACCGGCTACCCGCACCCGGATCTCCGCTGCCGGTTCAGCACGTATCCAGGCGGTCAGCACATGCCCCTTTCCCGAAACGTGAAACAATTTCAGTGCTACCGGTTTGTTCAGGTTCGCGAAGCGTAAACTTTGCCGTCCCTCACGGAAAACGTTGGTAGCGGCTGTGCCCGGCAACTCACCCAACCGCCCCAGGAAATCCGTATCCGCGGCCTCGAACCCACCCAGGGGATAGGCATTGATAACGAATCCTCCGGCTGGTTTCAATATGCCGGACTTCGACGGCATGACGGCCACCGGCATCGTGGAAATGGTCACCCCACCCTCGTCCACGGTATTGCCATAGGCCAGGATTTCCAACCCGGGATCCGGAACCGGGATCGCTGCACGGGCAACATTCCCGCTGACAGTCGCCGCAACCACATGGTGATACCGGTGGATCCATCCATGCCAGGGAAGCACGCGGCCCCAACTCACCACCAGGTCGGCTTTGCGCACGGCCGTTTGCGGAGTCCAGTTCCATTCCGCCAGCAACCGCCCGTCCCGATTGGTCACGGTCAGGGCCGAAACGGCGTGGTAAGGGGGACGGGTCCCCTTCAAGTGAACATCGAACCAGTCGAACAACTGGTTGTCCATGGCCTCGTCGAACCCGTGTGCCCACAAGGGGGCGATGGCCATGCGCTTGCCGTCCCCGGCGGTTCCCGCATAGGTTGCCATGACAGCCGGCAGCTGGAACCAGTGATCGTTGGCAGCCACCCCCCACAGGAACGGAACCGCCCGGCTGCGCAACGCCGTTGCACCATCCGCCACCTGCCGGAACACGTCCAGGGCTTCCCGTGTCTTCAATCCGGTGAACTGGGGTAAATGCGTTCCCTGATCATGGCAACCTCCGGAGAAAAAGCTCATACCCGCCTTGATCCGCGGATCCAACCCCGTCACCATCGTGGCGAAATACCCGCCATAGGACGACCCCCCCATCCCGATCCGGTCGGGATTCACTTCAGGCCGCGAAACCAGGTAGGTGATGGCCCGCAGGTGGGCAATGGTGAACCGGACCAGGTTGGCATCCGCGGGATGTTCCGTGTCCAGGGGATCCCAGGGCGGCCACTGCTTGTGGGGCATGGTGATATTGAATCCGACATATCCCTTCTTCGCATACAGATGCGGCGCCCAGACGCCGGCCGGCGACATGCCCCCCTGTCCCCACAATACGGCGGGCAAAGCCCGCGCTCCTTCCGGATACGCCAGGATGCCGAAAATCCGGACCGGTTTCCCGTCACGGTCCAGATCGCTCGTGAATTCGACTTCCTCGGTTACGAGTCCGTCCTGCACGCTCGATTTGAGCACACGGGCATCCAGCGGATCGTTTTGTATGGCGTCCATCCGGTAGGGGCCGTCCGCCCGGCCGGGGGCGGCTGACAGCCCAAGGACCATCACGCAGCCGAGAACCATGCCCCACCCGTCACGGATCCGCAGTGAACCTGCCATGCTCATAATGCACCTCCCCGAAGGTAAACCCAATTCCACAACCGGCCCGGGTCGGGCCGGCTCCATGCGGGAGATCGCATCCCGCTTCAATCAGCGCTCGATATCCCGGTGATATTCCTGGAGGGACTTTACCTGGTAAGGCCCCCGTTTACGATCAGCAATTCCCTTCACGGACGCCGCCGCAGCCGCAATCGTCGTAATGTAGGGAATCTTGTACTTGATGGCTGCCTTGCGGATGTAGGAGTCATCATGCTGGCTGGTTTTTCCTGCCGGCGTATTGATCACCAGCTGGATTTCCCGGTTGGTAATGGCATCCAGGATGTTCGGTCGACCTTCCTGCATCTTGCAGATCCGGTCACTCGGAATCCCGGCCTTCGCCAGCACCTCCTGCGTACCACCCGTGGTGCGGATCTTGAACCCGAGCTGGGCGAACTGACGGGCCACTTCCACCACTTCATCCTGATCGCGGCGATTCACCGTGATCAACACCGTACCGTCCAGCGGCAGGGTCTGCTTGGCCGCCTCCTGCGCCTTGAAAAAGGCCAGGCCGGGGGTATCCGCCATTCCCAGCACTTCACCGGTGGACCGCATTTCCGGCCCCAGGACGGGATCCACTTCCGGGAACATGTTGAAGGGGAACACCGATTCCTTGACACCAAAATGCGGGATGGGGCGCCGCATCAGTTTCAGGTCCGACAATTTAGCCCCCAGCATGACCTGCGTGGCGATGCGGGCCATCGGGATGTTGCACACCTTCGACACCAGCGGGACGGTCCGGGACGCGCGGGGATTGGCTTCCAGCACGTACACCTTGTCCTGCTCGATGGCATACTGCATGTTCATCAGGCCCACCACCTTGAGTTCCTTGGCAATACGCCGGGTATACTCGTCGATGGTGTTCCGGTGCTTCTCGGGGATGGAGACCGGCGGGATCACGCAGGCGGAATCCCCCGAATGAATCCCGGCCAGTTCAATATGCTCCATGATCGCCGGTACAAACGCATCCGTCCCGTCCGCGATGGCATCCGCCTCGCATTCCAGCGCGTGGTTGAGGAAACGGTCGATCAGGATCGGCCGTTCCGGCGTCACATCAACCGCCGCCTCGACATACCGGCGCAACATCTCCTCGTCATGCACCACTTCCATGCCGCGTCCGCCGAGCACATAGGAGGGGCGCACCATCAGCGGATACCCGATCTTCCCGGCCACCGCCAACGCCTCATCCATCGTGCTGGCCATGCCGGATTCCGGCATCGGGATCCGGAGCTTCTCCATCATCTGCCGGAACCGGTCGCGATCTTCGGCCAGGTCAATCGCATCCACCGTGGTTCCCAGGATCTTGACGCCGGCCGCTTCCAGGTCGCGGGCCAGGTTCAGGGGGGTCTGTCCACCGAACTGCACGATCACCCCGAGCGGCTTTTCCTTCTCGTAGATGCTGAGGATGTCTTCCACGGTCAACGGTTCGAAATACAGTTTATCCGAGGTGTCGTAATCGGTCGACACGGTCTCGGGGTTGCAGTTGACCATGATGGTCTCAACCTGTGCGTCACGCAGGGCAAAGGCCGCATGCACGCAGCAGTAGTCAAACTCGATGCCCTGCCCGATCCGGTTCGGTCCGCCGCCCAGCACCATCACCTTCTTCCGCTTGCTGACCGTCGTGCGGTCCGGTGCGTTGTAGGTGGAATAATAATAGGCCATGTTCTCCACCCCGCTCACCGGAACGGCATCCCAGGCCTCTACCACACCCAGGGCCTTGCGCCGGTCCCGGATCTTGCGCTCGGTAAGCCCCAGCAGTTTCGCGAGGTACCGGTCCGCGAACCCGTCCTTCTTGGCCTTGACCAGCAGGTCATCCGGCGGCAGCGATCCCCGGTGCTTGAGGATCTGTTCCTCAAGCTCAACCAGTTCCTTCATCTGTTCAAGGAACCAGGCCTTGATATGGGTCAACCGGTGCAGGGCATCCACCGCGGCGCCCTTGCGCAGGGCCTCATACAGCAGGAACTGGCGTTCACTGGTCGGATCCTTCAGGCGGTCCATCAACTGGTCGAGCGTCAGGCGGTTGAAATCCTTGGCAAATCCCAGCCCGTGCCGGCCGTTTTCCAGGGACCGGATGGCCTTCTGGAAAGCCTCCTTGTAGGTCTTGCCGATGCTCATCACCTCGCCGACCGCCCGCATCTGGGTTCCCAGCTTGTCCACGGACCCCTTGAATTTCTCGAAGGCCCACCGGGCGAACTTCACCACCACATAATCCCCGGACGGGGTGTATTTCTCCAGCGTTCCATCGCGCCAGTACGGAATCTCATCCATGGTGAGTCCGCCGGCCAGCTTGGCGGAAATCAACGCGATCGGGAACCCGGTGGCCTTGGAGGCCAGGGCCGACGAACGCGAGGTGCGCGGGTTGATTTCAATGGCAACCACGCGGTCCGTTTTTGGGTCATGGGCAAACTGGACATTGGTCCCGCCGATCACCTCGATGGCCTGGACGATCCGGTACGAGTAATCCTGCAGGCGCGCCTGGAGTTCGGGCTTGATCGTCAGCATCGGCGCCGTGCAATAGGAATCCCCCGTATGCACGCCCATGGCATCCACGTTCTCGATGAAACAGACCGTGATCATCTGGTTCTTGGCGTCCCGAACCACTTCCAGCTCAAGTTCTTCCCAGCCCAGCACCGATTCCTCGATCAACACCTGGTTGATCATGCTGGCGGCAATGCCCCGGCTGGCGATCAGGCGGAGTTCCTCAACGTTGTAAACCAACCCCCCACCGGTCCCCCCCATCGTATAGGCCGGGCGAACCACCACCGGGTACCCCAGTTCCGCCGATACCCGTTCCGCCTCTTCCACCGTGTAGACCGCCGTGCTCTTGGGAACCTCGATCCCCAACCGGTTCATCGTGTCCTTGAACGCGATCCGGTCTTCGCCCCGCTCGATGGCATCCAGCTTGACGCCGATCACGCGGACCTTGAATCGTTCAAAGACCCCCGCCTTGGCCAGTTCGGAGGTGAGGTTCAATCCGGTCTGCCCTCCCAGGTTCGGGAGTACGGCATCCGGCCGCTCCTTCTCGATGATCCGGGTCAACGCCTCGACGTTAAGCGGCTCAATGTAGGTGGCATCCGCCATGCCGGGATCGGTCATGATGGTGGCCGGATTCGAGTTCACCAGCACCACCTGGTAACCCAGGGCACGCAAAGCCTTGCAGGCCTGCGTTCCGGAATAATCAAACTCGCAGGCTTGGCCGATGATGATGGGGCCGGACCCAATGATCAGAACCTTATTGATGTCGGGATGCTTTGCCACGTGGTGCTCCTTCCGCTTCGTCCGAGCGCTGGGGGTCCGCCTTGATGGCGGCCTCCCGGATGTCCCGGAAAACGGTTGGCGCTTCCCGGGCCAAGGATTCCAGCATCTGCCGGCAGATCGCGCGTATTTCCCATTGCGCGTGCGGCGTCAACCGGACCTTGAAAATGTGCCGGAATTCGCGGAAGTTAGCCGATATTACCAGTTCCGTCGTGCAGGCATTGGGCAACACGAACCGCGCGTCCTCGTTCCGTAAGCCGTACGATTTCCACTTCACGTACAGCTGGCGGATCGACTCCATGTCGGCCTCGAACTCCCCGCGAAGGGAATCCGGCACCGACGGCGGCACCACGTAATCGAAGGACTTCTCCGACACGTAACGCTGACTCCGTTGGGAGACCGCCATCAACCGGTGGCGAACCAGCTGATGACTCGCCGCGCGCGAGCACCCCGCTATGCGAAACGTTGCATAGGCATGTTCAAAGGGTGATTCATGGCCCATGGCGAGCAGTTTTGGCAGAAATGCCGCGGCGCTGTCCGTCGTGGCACGATCCGCACTCTGGTAACAGGTGCGGGCGGCCCGTTCGATCACAGCCTCGGCATCGGGGGTAATGGCGACCAGTTCCACGTCCATGGCAGGCGGGATAATAGGGAAGCCGTCCGCAACTTTCAAGCTTTTGCGAAACCATTTTCACCCGCCCTTCCCCCTTGTCCTGCCCCCGTTATCTGGTAAAGTGCCGGGCATGCCTGCCTACGTGGAAACCCTGCCGCCCGATCTCGACGCCCGCATCCGGCAGACCTTTTCCCCCGGCGAAACCCTCGAAGCAGCGGTCTCCACCGATATCCGGATCGACGGCACGTTCGGCGTTGAATGGATCGTGTTGACCAACCAGTCCCTGCGCATCTTCCCTGAATCCGCCTCCAGCCCGCGATTGATCCTGCCCCTCACCGACATCTCCCGGCTGACCGGCGAATCCCTGGTCGGCGGCGGCGCCTGGATCGCCTCCACGCCCGGTGGCACCCTCGAGATCATCCGCTACCGGAATGCCCAGCGCACGGTTTTCGGCAAGCTGGCCGCTTACCTGTCGGACGGCATCCGCTACCGGGCCGCAACGGCCAGGGGTGAACCGCCCGGCAACCCGCCCGTCCTCACCGAGGAGGCCGGCAAACACAAACGTTGCCCCACCTGCCGCCTGCTCCTGCCGGAAGCCACCTCGGTTTGCCCCATCTGCCTGGACAAGGGAAAGGTCCTGCGCCGGCTGATCGCCTACCTGAAACCCCAATGGGAGGCCTGGTGCCTCGTCTGGGCACTCATGTTTGCCGGCCTCGCCGTACACCTGGTGCCCCCGTACCTGACCCGCCCCCTGATGGACCGGGTCCTGGTCCCGACCGGCATCCCCGCCCCCACGGCGGAACGATTGACCCTGCTGGGCTGGCTCGTCCTGGGATTGCTGCTCTCCCAGGCGGCGGGAAACA
>MHBQ01000015.1:0-5077 GCA_001803315.1 Lentisphaerae bacterium RIFOXYC12_FULL_60_16 | reverse complement strand
CGCCTGGGCACCCGCCTGTCCCACAACCTCCGCGTCCAGTTGTTCCGCCATATCCAGTTCCTGTCGCTCCGGTTCTTCGACAAGCGGCCCGTCGGCGCCATAATCACCCGGATCACGCAGGATACCGCCTCCCTGGAACAGGTGCTGGTGGACGGCATGCAGCATTTCGTGGTCAACATCCTCACGCTGGTCGGCATCGGCATCGTGCTGGCCGTAATGAACTGGCGCCTGACCCTGCTGGTCCTGATCCCTGTTCCCATCGTGCTGTTCCTGTCCCGCACCATCTGGCATTACATCCACGGCCGCTGGCACCGGTTCTGGCATTACCGGTCGCGCCTGACCGCCACCGTCAGCGACACCCTCTCCGGTATGCGGGTGGTCAAGGCCTTCGCCAAGGAACGCGAGGAAATCGACCGGTTCACCCGGCACAGCAACGAACTGCTGATCGCGGACACCGACGCCGAACAGACCACCCACACGCTCTTCCCCATCCTCTGGTTCATCACCAGTACCGGCGCACTCCTGGTCTGGTATTTCGGCGGCCGCCAGGTGATCGGCGGCGCCCTCACCATCGGCACGCTGATGACGTTTCAGGCCTACCTCGGCATGTTCTACGGCCCGCTCCAATTCCTCAGCCGGATGGCCGATTTCCTGGCACGGTCCCTCACTTCAGCGGAACGGGTGTTCGAAATCCTGGATACGGTCCCTGAAGTCCGCGACTCTTCCGATGCCGTCCCCATGCCCGCCATCCGGGGCCGGGTCGAGTTTTGCAACATCACGTTCGGTTACGAATCCTTCAAGCCCGCCATCCGCAACCTGACCCTGGATGTCCAGCCGGGCGAAATGATCGGGCTGGTCGGCCATAGCGGGGCCGGCAAGAGCACCACGATCAACCTGCTATGCCGGTTGTTCGATGTCAACGAGGGGGAAATCCGGGTGGACGGCGTGGATATCCGCCGGATCCGCCAGGAGGACCTGCGGTCCCAGATCGGGGTTGTCCTCCAGGACACCTTCCTGTTCAACGGCACCGTCGCCGAGAACATCGCCTACGCCAAGCCCGACGCCTCGCCCGCCGAGATTATGGCCGCCGCCAAGATGGCTAATGCGCACGATTTCATCGTATCCAAGGCCGACGGTTATGACACCCGTGTCGGTGAACGCGGCCAGCAACTCTCCAGCGGCGAACGCCAGCGCGTGGCCATCGCCCGCGCCATCCTCCACAACCCGCGCATCCTCATTCTCGACGAGGCCACGGCATCCGTCGACACCGAGACCGAACGGCAGATCCAGGAAGCCATCGCCCGCCTGATCCGCGGACGCACCACCTTCGCCATCGCCCACCGGCTAAGCACCCTCCGCAACGCCAACCGTCTGCTGGTCCTGAAAAAAGGCGAGGTGGCGGAAATCGGGACCCACGAGGAACTCATCGCCAAGAACGGCGAATTCGCAAAAATGGTGGAAGCCCAGAAGGCACTCTCCTCGATCATGGAGGTTGGCCGATGAACCCTCCCGTCCCCGCCGATGTCCTGGAAGCGTCCACCCTGTGCATCCTGGATCCGGCAACCCTGCATTTCTCCCGGGTTGCCGCCTCCCTGCGCCTGACCCGGAAGGACGACCAATCCTGGTGGAATATCTCCGTGGTTCGCACCTTCCCGCTGACCCACCGCAACCGCTGGCTGAGCATACGGGATACCGCCGGTACGGAAATCGGTGTATTGCCGGATATCAGCGGCCTGGCCGCGGAGGACCGCCGCCTGGTCGAGGCCGAATTGGACCGGCGATACGTCATGCCGGTCATCACCCGTGTCCGGTCGATCCGTGACCGGTTTGGAATCGTCGAATGGACCGTGGACACCACCCGTGGCCCGGCCTGCTTCAACACCCGGGATATTCGCGATCATCTGGTGCGGCCGACACCGCACCATTACATCCTGACCGATCTCGAGGAAAACCGATTTGAAATACCGGACCTCACCGCGTTGGATCACACCAGCCAGGCATTCCTGCTCCGCTACGTGTAACCGGAGACTTACGCCAGGACCGCGGGCTGGCCGGTGTTGTTGAGTACGCTCTGCCAGAAGGAACCGCCCGGGTCCACCTTTTTGCGGGTGGCAACCGCCTGCTCGATCGGCACATTGACAAAACGCCCGTTCCAGAGCCCCACAACCATGCCCGTACGTCCCGCCATCGCGGCATGCACCGCATTCTCCGCCAGGCGGAAACAGAACACCGAATCGTCCGCACTGGCCGTCGCACTCCGGATCGTGTACGAAGGGTCGATATACCGGACATTGGCGGTCTTTTCCGCCTTTGCAAAATGGGACCGGATCGCCGCCCGCATAAACAACCCGATATCCCCGAGGTTGCGGTTACCCGAGGCATCCTTACCCGACTCCAGCACCAACTCCTGTCCCGCCCCTTCCGCCACCACGATCACGGCATGCGACTTGCGTTCCAGGCGATGCTCCAGCCATTGCAACACCGGATCCAGACGGAACGGCACCTCGGGAATAAGCACCAGGTTGACATCGCTGGAGGCCAGCGAGGCATAGGCCGCCACGAAACCGGATTCACGCCCCATCAAACGCACCAGCCCCACCCCGTTACGCACCCCCTTCGCCTCCATGTGGGCGGCGGCAATGGGGCCCCGGCTCATCGCCACGGCCGTTTCAAACCCGAACGTCCGGTCAGTCATCAGGATGTCGTTGTCGATGGTCTTGGGTATCCCCACCACGGCAATGTCCAGGCCCCGCCGTTCAATTTCCTGCGCAATGTCCAGGGACCCGCGCTGGGTCCCGTCTCCACCGATGGTGAACAACACCTGGATCCCGTTGGCCACGAGATAGTCGGTCATGATCCGCACATCCTGCGGACCGCGTGACGACCCCAGGATGGTCCCGCCTTGCTGATGAATGTCCGCCACTTCGTCCGGCGTCAGGATCATTGGGGGATGCCCGAATGCGGAGACCAGTCCCTCGTAGCCGTACCGTAAGCCCAGCACCCGGCGGACCCCGTACCGGTGCCAGAGCACCATCGTCAGGGCCCGGACGACATCGTTCAATCCGGGACAAAGCCCTCCGCAGGTCACAATCGCCACCCCCGTGCGGGGCGGATCAAAATGCAACCGGCGCCGCGGACCGGCTTCCTCCAGGTAGGGCGGTTGCACCCCCTTGCAATTCCGGCACCCTTCAATCGTGGCGTCCACCAGGACACCCGTGTCTTCACCGACAAAATACGTTCCTTCAACCGGCGAGGGAAACGTTCCCTCCCCCAGTCGCCTTACCCGGTATCCGCCATTACCCGCCATGGATTCCCCTCCTTCACCATCTATTATGTGCCCCACACCGGATCGTTGGGGTTTCATTTTTGGAACATCTCGATCAGGACATTGAGCACACGTTCTGCCGCCGACGGAGAGAGTCGCCCCAGCTTCTTGACCAAGCGGGTCTTATCCACCGTTCGCAACTGGTCCAGCACAACCTGCCCTTCGACGCCCTGGAACGTGCATGCCACACGCGTCGGGTAATCGCGACCCTTCGTCGTCAGGGGTACGATGATTACCGTGCCGATATGATGGTTCATCTCGTCCGGTGAGATGACCATACAAGGACGAGTCTTCTTGATCTCGTGTCCGATCGTCGGGTCGAGCGCAACAAGGAAAACATCGAAACGACTCACTTCCATTGCCATTCCTCGTTATCCCATCGCGTGGAAACAGGTACCGGGTCGAGTAACTTGTCGTCCCCCTGGCGGGCCATGGACTCAAACGCGGCGCCCCAGCCGGATCGAGGACATCGGGGTGAATGGATGAGGATCATACCGTCCTGCACATCCATCTCGACTTCTCCGGCAAGGCCACACTGTTCGATGAACGGCTTGGGTATCCGAACTCCACGCGAGTTACCGATGGGTATCAAGGTCGTTTTCACGTCAGCAATGTAGCCACATTGTGGTTACGCGTCAATATCCATCTGGTTGTTTGTCGCTTTCATTTTGCCGGTTTGGGCCAGCGGAAATCCGTCATGGGCGGCCGCTGGACACGGTAAAAGCCGTCTACGGGAATGATGTCGATCGGCTCCTCCGCAAGGACCTGGTCGAGCATCAGGTTGATCCCCACATTGTCATGGGCGTTGTGCGGAAGCATGACCAGGTTCACACCGGCCTCACGGCAGACACGGATGCAATTATGGAAGTCTCCTTATCTTACACACCCAACACGCCGGCGAAAGCGGTAACGGGCATCACACGTGCCCGGGCAGCCGGCACTTCATAGTCCTTCATTCCCGTGTGCACCTGGTAAAAGTGGGGAATGCCCGAACGCGCCGCAAAATAGCGGATGTTGTCCGATAGCGATTGTTCACCACGCTTGCATTCCACGGCAAACTCTGGTTTGCCATCCTTGACGAGGACAAAATCCACTTCCCGGCCTTGGGAATCCCTGATGAACCGCAACTCCATATTATGCTTAGATTAGAGTCAATATGAATTTACACATGTATAAATTCGGTCAACTGGAATTCCAAATTCAACCACCGACGATATTTCGGGACGTTCCAGGCAACCGGTTGTCCACTCACAGTCTATTTCTGTCAACACAACGCCGTGTCAGTCCAAAACGCGGCCGTCGGCAATCGAACCACAGCCGCAGCCGGCAACACGTGTCTCAATCACGTGGTATTGCCGGTTCCACGGGGGCCAAAGAGCAGGAACGAATGTTCTGGCAGTTCAAGTCGACGTGTTAGCATGGCCAGCAGATTTGCGGTAAATATGCTGGCGAGCAATACAAATCAGCGGCTTGTTTGAAAAGGACTCGCTCGGAGCCATACTCACCTTGGCTAACCGGTCTATCACGACCGGCATGCCTTGCGAATGGGGCGCCCCACCGGACGCTTACGATTAGGGAGACGTGACCCTTCTGCGTTTTCCACCACCCTGCTTCAATTCCTATTTATTGCCTTGAGTGACCCCGCAGCCATTTACTGTGCCCTTTAGCCCGGATTATTCATAAAAAGTGACAGTTGGCTGAAATAAAAAGTGGAAAAGTCCTTCGCATCTTACTAAGATGCAGGTAGTTATG
>MHBQ01000014.1:11333-14623 GCA_001803315.1 Lentisphaerae bacterium RIFOXYC12_FULL_60_16 | reverse complement strand
TGTGGATGGCATCCGCCGCCTGATTCAGGTCAATGAATCAGGGATGCGCCCGGGTGGAGTGGGGGGAGGGGAAGTGTTCAGTTTTCAGAGGTCAGTATTCAGAGAAGAGACGAGGTGTCAGGTTTCGGGTGTCAGGTCGGAATGTGTTGTTGGAAGCACGTTATCTCGCCTGAAACCTGAAACCCGACACCTGGTGTCTCAGATCAGTTGATGCCCCTTGACCGTCACCGGTGCCCGGCATATAGTTTCGTTTGATTTGCGTGTGGATATTGGCCGGTGTAAAGTCGGCACACATGCGGCAAGCGATTGAAACGATCGCTTGTAGTAAATCTATAACACGCTGGTAAATAGTTATTTGGAGAGGTGGCTGAGTGGCCGAAAGCGACGGTTTGCTAAACCGTTGTACCGGGTAAACTGGTACCGGGGGTTCGAATCCCCCCCTCTCCGCCATCCTTTGCTCGGCGCAACGCTTGAGCTACGGATGGCCGGTTAATGCATCTTGTGAAGTGTTCAGTCTCAATTGCAACCCAGTACCCGCACGTCAGGCAGGCGGCCTGCTGCTTTTTCGAAGGTTAATGTCGCTTTGGCGGTTTGCAGGTACTCGGCGTGAATCAGCCGGTCCACGAAACCTGTTTTTTTTGTCGCCAGGTGAGGAACAGTCAGCACGGTGGCGGCAGATCCCAGCGTTTTAATGCTGCTTGTATTGAGGAAGTCGGCAAGCAGGGATAGCGCGTTGACTTTGGGGACACGGTAGTGATGTTGTAGCGCGAAGTATACCTCGGATACCACGAGATCCGAGACGACCAGAATATTGCCACGCCGGATCAATTGCTGTATCTCGGTAAATGCGTGCCCGGCCTGATCTTCGGGTTCGCCTGTCAGAAGCCTCAGTACGACGGAGGTGTCGAGTCCGATGTTCATGGATCCCGTCGCTCAGTTACCGTCTTCTTCTTCGTGATTCGGCCCCTGGCGATGCTATTGCGAATGGTTGCCATGTCGTGATGTTGAACCACTTGCGCATACTTGCGTGCCGCTCCGAACCAGGTTGGTAGCGGTTGGTTTGCCGCGTGCAGCGGTGTCCGCTCCGGTGTGTCGTCTGTTTCCGTAATCCAGCTTTTAAACAGATTCATGGCGACCTCGCGTACGGCCTGTCCCTGCAAGGCGCTTTTTGCCTTTACCTGCCGGTAAAGTTCGTCCGGTATATCGATGGTCGCTTTCATGTAAACAGGTTACCTGTATTCCTGTATTTACGTCAAGCTTGCCATTTATGCCGGGGTGGCTGTGATGGTGCCGACAAAGGCGGTTATTGCAGCATCGCATTCCCCGCGTTTTACCGCCTTATCCCGTAGCGCCAGGGTGGCGGCCAGGGGTTTGCCCAGGAGCTTTTCCGCTTCGGTGTAGGATTTCGAAGGGCCTCCGCCGCCATGGGTGCAGAAAGAAGCCATGCGCTTGATGGATGACGCATGGTTTGACAGGTATGTCCGGACAGCCGGGCAGATGGTGAAGGCCCATATCGGACTGCCGATAATCACCATATCGTAGTCGGCGGGATTCTTCCGGACCGGATACAGAACCGCCGGACGTTTCTGTATGGCATCCCGTCCCCCTTTAAGAAACCCGAACACCCCGGTCCGGTCAGCCCGTTCCTTCAATTCCTCCAGGTCGGCGTTCAGCCGGGATGCCAGGCGCTGTGCGACGGACCGGGTGTGTCCGGTACGGGAATAAAAGACCACCAATGTTTTCATGATGTCTCCTGCCACACCCGTGGACGGGTTACTTGAATTCGCCGGGATGGCGTGCCTTGAGTTCCGGGATGGCCCAGCCGCGTCCGGTTTCCTCCAGCCGTTTGCAGTATTCGGCAAGGTGACCCCGGGAGTGGAACGGGCCACCCTCCTTCATCACGGTCCAGAGCGGATCCGTATCGTGTTGCATGGTGGCCATCATCCGGTCGTGCCAGTCGAGGTAACGCCGGGTGGCGTCGGCACAGATTTCAGGATGTTGTTCCGCGAGGTTGTGTTGTTCGTGGGGATCGTTGCGGATGTTGAACAACATTTCCTTGGGATACAGGTGGTAGAAGTCGTGGTAGGTGCGGATATACATCCAGTCGCCCCAGCGGACGGAACGCTGGCAGCCGTGACAGCACTGGCTGAGGATCAGTTCGTTCCGCCCGGACTCGGCGCCGTCGGTGATGCTGGCGGCGTAACTGCGGCCGTCCCAGTGTTTGGCCGGCTCGAATTTCAGCAGGTTGGCAAGGGTGGGGGCGAGGTCCAGGTTGTAATGCAGGCCGGTGTCCACGTGGCCGGCCTTGCAGCGGCCGGGCCAGCGGATGATCATCGGGATGCGGTGGGTGATATAGTCGGAGGTGCCGTGTTCGGAACAACAGCCGAGTTCCCCCAGGTTCTCGCCGTGGTCCGAGGTGACGATGATCGCCAGGTCGTCCAGTACGCCCTTGGCCTTGAGGGCATCCAGCAGGCGCCCGATATGGCCGTCGAGGTAGCGGATGCCGCAATCGTAACCGTCGATCATCTGCCGGGCGCCGGCCATGTCGCACACGGTGTCCGGTTGGCGCGGGCGCTTCGGGTTGCCGCCGTTCTTCCACATGCCGTAATCCCAGGCGGAATGTCCGCCCGGTTGCCGTTTCCAGTCAGCGACGGTTTCCTCGGTGATCCAGGCGGGCAGGGGCATGTCGGCGAAGGGGTTGCCGAATTCCGCCGGGGCCCGGTAGGGGGTGTGCGGATCCCAGTAATTTAGGTGCAGGCACCAGTTGTCGCCTGCGGCGTTGCGTTCGATCCAGTCGAGGGCCACGGGGGTTACCTGTTCCGCGGATTCCCCGCCGCCGTAGCCGATGTCATGCACCTCGTTGAATCCGGCATGGAACCACCAGGCGCTATGCCGTCCGCCGAAGGTTGAGATCGATGCCGTATGGATGTTGCGGCGCCACATCATGCCCCACAGCGATTCGTTGCGGAGCCGATCGAAGAACCCGCGGGATTCGCCTTCCGGGCGCATGTCGGCGCACAGGCCGCCGTGGTTGATGACGCCGGTGTGGATGCCATGCTGGCCGCTGACCAGGGCCGCGCGGCTGGGGAGGCAGGGGGCGTCGGAGCAGTAATAGTTGTCGAACCGGACGCCTTGTGCGGCGATCCGGTCGATGTTCGGGCTGGTGGGGCGGTGATAACCGTAGCAGCCGAGGTGGTCGGGGCGGAGGGTGTCGAGGTCGAGAAACAGCATGCGCATGGTTATCTCCTTGAAAACAGCCCGAATATGACGGCGGTCTGGCAGGTGGTGCA
>MHBQ01000014.1:6607-11302 GCA_001803315.1 Lentisphaerae bacterium RIFOXYC12_FULL_60_16 | reverse complement strand
GGTGGTGCAAGCAAACAATCGCCGGCGCATTGTTTCGGTGCTGGAGCCGGCCCGCGTGCTCGCCCGGTCCGGCTGGAGCCGGGGCGACATCGCCTCGGTCCGGTTGGTTGGCAGGCCGTGTGGACGCTTTTCCTGACATCCCCTTTTCTTGACATCGCGGGTTGCTCTGCTAGATTGATCGACCTTGTTTTGGCAGTAGCACCGTCATCCCTGAACGGGGGTGAGGTTTCAACGTATAACGCACGAGGAGTCTGAACCATGCCTGCGAAAAAGATTGTCCGTAAAGCCAAGGCCGTTAAAACCTCCAAGCCTGCCCGGGCCCGCAAGTTCGTGTACCAGTTCGGGCCGTCACGGTCCGACGGTGATGCGAGCATGAAGAACCTGCTCGGCGGCAAGGGCGCCAACCTGGCGGAGATGTGTTCCCTCAAGATCCCCGTGCCGGCCGGCTTCACGATTACGACCGAATGCTGCACCGAGTTCTTCAACAACGGCATGCGCTATCCGGCCGGACTCAAGGAACAGGTTGCCAAGGCGCTGGTCCAGGTTGAGAAGGACATGGGATTGACCTTTGGCGGTGCGGACAACTGCCTGCTGCTCTCGTGCCGGTCCGGCGCCCGCATGTCCATGCCGGGTATGATGGAGACGGTGCTCAACATCGGGTTGTGCTCGAAGACCATTCCGGGCCTGATCCGGAAAACCGGCAATGAGCGTTTCGTGTATGATGCCTACCGCCGCCTGATCGGGATGTATTCCGACGTGGTCATGGAAAAGGCCGAAGGCCTGGAAGTGGCCGAAGGCAGGGGAATCCGTGTCCAGCTTGACCACCTGCTCGGTGACGTCAAGAAGCAGAAGGGTTACCAGAGCGACACGGACCTGACTGCGGACGATCTCAAGCAGTTATGCGAGGCGTACAAGCAGCGGGTCAAGGATGTGCTGGGCAAGCCGTTCCCCGATGACGCGATGGAGCAGTTGTGGGGCGGGGTCGGCGCCGTGTTCAAGAGCTGGAACGGCAAGCGGGCGGTTTCCTACCGGCGCATCGAGGGAATCCCGGACGAGTGGGGCACGGCCACCAACGTGCAGGCCATGGTGTTCGGCAACATGGGCGACACCTCCGCCACCGGCGTGGCGTTCACCCGCAATCCGGCAACCGGCGAAGCCAAGTTCTACGGCGAATGGCTGGTCAATGCCCAGGGCGAGGACGTGGTGGCGGGCATCCGCACCCCGAGCCCGCTGAACAACGACACCAAGAACGACCAGAACCGGCATCTCAAGAGCATGCAGGAAGCCATGCCGGCCGCCTACCAGCAGCTGGACGATATCCGGCGCAAGCTGGAGAAGCATTTCCGGGACATGCAGGATATCGAGTTCACCATCCAGGAAGGCAAGCTGTACATGCTCCAATGCCGCGGCGGCAAACGGACCGGGACGGCCGCCCTCAACATGGCCATGGACATGCTCGATGAACGGCTGATCGATGTCCGTACCGCGGTCATGCGGCTCAAGCCGGCCCAGCTGGACGAGTTGCTGCACCCGATCGTGGATCCCGCGGCGGAAAAGACCGTGAAGCCGCTGGCACGCGGATTACCGGCCGGACCCGGCGGCGCTTGCGGACAGATCGTATTCACCGCGGCGGCTGCCGTGGCATGGGCCAAGCAGGGCAAGACGGTCCTGCTGGTGCGCGAAGAAACCAATCCCGAGGATGTGGAAGGTATGCGCGCGGCGTTGGGCATCCTGACCGCCCGTGGCGGCATGACCAGCCATGCGGCGCTCGTGGCGCGCGGCTGGGGCAAATGCTGTATCGTCGGAGCCAGCGATATTGAGCCTGATGCGCATGCCAAAACGCTTGTGGTGGGAGGCCAGACCTTCAAGGAAGGCGATTATCTCACGTTGAACGGAACCCAGGGCCTGGTGTATGCCGGCAAGGTGGCGATGATGGATGCCACGGAGAACCCGCGTTTCCAGCGGTTCATGAAACTGGCGGACAAGTTCCGCACGATGGGGGTCCGCGCCAATGCCGATACGCCGGCGGATGCCAGGGTGGCCCGCGAATTCGGAGCCGAGGGGATCGGCCTGTTCCGCACGGAGCACATGTTCTACGGCGAAGGCAGCGACCAGCCCCTGTTCCTGCTGCGCAAGATGATCCTCAGCGCCAATGTGACTGAACGGCGCGCGGCGCTGGACGAGTTGTCGGCGTTCGTGAAGCGGGATGTCAAGGCCACCCTGGAAGCCATGGCCGGACTGCCGGTGACGGTCCGTCTGCTCGATCCGCCGTTGCACGAGTTCTGTCCGCAGGGAGTCGAGAAGCAGCAGGAGATCGCGACGGCGCTGGGCATCACGGTGGACGAGGTACGCAAGCGCAGCGAGGACCTGCATGAAACGAACCCGATGATGGGACACCGCGGCGTCCGGTTGGGTGTGACCTATCCCGAGGTGACGGAGATGCAGGTGCGCGCGATCTTCGATGCCGCGGCGGATATCATCCTCGGGGGTGTCAAGTGCAAGCCGGAAATCATGATCCCGGTCACCTGCGATGTCAGTGAACTCAGGCACCAGAAGGCCATCTGCGTCCGCGTGCATGCCGAGGTATGTCAGGCGCGCGGCCTGAAGGCCATCCCGCACTTGATCGGCACGATGATCGAGATTCCGCGGGCGGCCCTGATGGCCGACCGCATGGCGGCGGAGGCGGAATTCTTCTCCTTCGGCACCAACGACCTGACCCAGATGACGTTCGGGTTCAGCCGCGACGATATCGGCGGATTCCTCCAGGATTACCTGGACAAGAAGCTGCTGGCGGCGGATCCGTTCCAGACCATCGACCAGGGCGGTGTCGGCCAGTTGATCGAATGTTCCGTTACGCGTGGCCGGTCGGTCCGCAAGGATCTCAAGATCGGCATTTGCGGGGAACAGGGCGGCGATCCGGCTTCGGTTGAGTTCTGTTTCCGGAACGGGCTCAACTACGTTTCCTGCAGCCCGTACCGGGTGCCGATTGCGCGCCTGGCGGCGGCCCAGGCGGCAGTTGCCGCTTCGAAGAAGAAGTAAGCGGGATGCGGGTGGTCCGGGAATCACCCGGAGCATATGTGCTGGACCGGGGCGAGGCCGCCTCGGTCCGGTTGTTTTGAACAGGAGGAGCATTTATGCGCACGAATAAACTCAAGGCGGCGGTTCGCGACATTCCCGATTTTCCGAAACCGGGAATCGGATTCAAGGATATCACCCCAATCCTGGCCGATGCCGGCCTGTTCAAGAAGGCCGTGGATGTGTTTGTCCAGCGGCACCGCAAGCATGGGATCAGCAAGGTGGCGGCCGTTGATGCGCGGGGATTCCTGTTCGGCGGAGCCGTGGCACGACGGCTGGGCGCCGGCCTGGTGCCGATCCGTAAGAAAGGCAAGCTGCCGTACAAAACCTTCGAGGCCACCTACGATCTGGAGTACGGCACGGCCACCATTGCCCTGCACCAGGATGCCTTCCAACCCGGTGAGGCCGTCCTATTGATCGATGATGTGCTGGCCACCGGGGGGACCGCCGCGGCGGCGGTTGAATTGATCCGCAAGGCGGGGGGACGGGTGGTGGAAGCCGATTTCCTGATCGAGTTGTCGTTCCTGAACGGCCGGAGCAAATTGCCGGATTGCGGCGTATTTGCCCCGATCGTTTTCTGATGCTTACAATAACCAGGCGCGGGCGAAGAGGCGGGGATTCTGCCACAAGCCGCCGTGGCCGCCATAGGTGGGATAGCCCCGTTCAATGCCGTCGCGGGTGGCCACCACGAACATGATGTCCAGTCCCATTTCGTGGGGAACCGGCCAGCCGGGTTTGAGAAATTCCGCAAAGGGAAGTTCCATGCGGACCCGGACCCCGTCCGGAGTCGGGTCGTTCCGCTGGTTGAGCGGATAGATGCGTCCGGATTTCGTGCCGTGCCCCGGTTCCCCCAGTGAAACCAGGAACTGCTCGGCGCCGTCCGTGTACGGTGCCGTGCGTCCCCCCTGGTCGGGAGGTCGCATATCCACGTAGAGCTCGATGCGGCTGCCGGCGGCGGCTCCCGCCGCTGCCAGGGCCTGCAATTGGGACCGGATATCGATGGTCAGGAAAATCCGTTCATCGTCATGCCGCAGTCCTACCCGGTACCCGTGGGTGGCGGGCAGATCGGTGTTGCCCCCGAAATCGGCCGGCTTCAGCATGGCGGCATGCCAGCGGATCCGATCGGAAGGAACCAGGAACATCGGGATACGGAAAGGCGTGAGGCGTTCCTGGTCGCCGGCACGCAGGTTGACGGTTCCGCTGAAGATCCCGACACCATCCTGGAGCCGGGCGCTGATCGGCACGCGCTGCGCGGCGTCCGGAGCCAGCGATCCGAGAGCAACATGGTCCGGCTCACAGCGGGTTCCGTATTCAGGTTGCAGGGTGAGTGACGTGTCCAGCGGTTGGGGCCCCAGGTTCCGTACCAGGATACGGGCGTCGATGGCGCCATCCGGCTTGACGGCGTGGACCGACATCAGGCTGCCGATCGGGGTCATGTCCGGATCCAGTTCCCGCATGACATCGCGCAGGGTGGTGGGGATGGGGATTTTCTGCGGGCATTTGGCGAGGCAGGTTCCGCATTCGGTGCAGAGGGCGGCACGGCCGGCCAGGCCGGCGTAGGCGCGCCGGGAATGCGCCTCAAGGCCATACAGGCGGTATTCGTTGTAGACCGCGAAATTG
>MHBQ01000014.1:0-6590 GCA_001803315.1 Lentisphaerae bacterium RIFOXYC12_FULL_60_16 | reverse complement strand
GGCAGGGCAGGGTTGGCAGTATCCGCAGGCGGGGCACCGGACCCCGGTCTGGTCCCGGATCCGCTGGATCTCGGCGTCGATCCGCTGGATTTGGTCACGTGTGAATGGGGGCCGGGTGGAAACAATGCGGACATTCTGTTCCAGCATGGCCAGGTCCGACATGCCGGACAGCGCTACGGTGACGCCCGGATGGGCCAGCACGAAACGCAGGGCGGCTTCCGGCGTGGATTCCACGTCGGTTGCGGTGAGTTCCCGGATTCGCTGGCTCTCGATGCCGAGACGGCCGCCCCCCACCGGTCCCATCACCACCACGCCGATGCCACGTTCCCGGCAATGCCGGATGGCATCCTCGAGGGATCGGTCCAGCAGGTTGTACTGGACGGTAACCGCTTCGAAAACACCGGTATCCGCCAGCTTGACCAGGGCGTCGGGCGAGTCGTGAAACGAACAGCAGATGTGACGGATCAGGCCCTGTTCCTTCGCCTTGAGCAGGAGTTCCAGTTTGCCGCCGGCCGGTTCTACGCGGCGGGTCCAGGTGTCCCACGTCATGCCGTGCAGGTTGTAGACATCGATCCAGGTGGTTCGCAGGAACCGGAGTGATTCTTCGAGCCGTTCCCACCAGGCGGCGGGTTCGGCCTCGTGGAGGTGGTTCTTGGTGGAAAGCACCACCCGGTCACGCATGCCTTCCAACGCTTCGCCGACCACACGCTGGCTGTCGCCGTGGCAGTAGAAGATGGCGGTATCGAAATAGTTAATCCCGCGTTCAACGGCATGCCGAAGCAGGGGAATGGCCAGGTCACGATTGACGGTGCCGTTGTCGGTCATGGGCAATCGCATGCAACCGAAGCCGAGGCGCGATACCTGCAGACCGGTTTTTCCCAACGATGTATAATCCATGTCGTTTTCCGGATTGATGGTTTTGAATCGTGTTCAGGGACAATTTTTCGTTTCCCGCAGGCAAGGTCAACACCATTCGGAAGCAACGGACGGCGGCGACAGACCCAATCAGGCAGAGCCGGGGGTGCGGGCGGAGACGCCGCGTTCGGCAAGTTGTTGGATCCAGCCTTGAACCTGTTCGGACGAGGGGGTGGGGATGCCGTTGAGGGGAGGGGTGTCGAGTCCCATCCGGCTGATCTTTTCCGTGCCCATGGCGTGATACGCGAGCACGTCGACGGCCTGGATGCGGGGTAGGGAACGGATTATTTCCGCGGCATGCTGGAAGCGGGCGGGTGTATCGTTGACGCCCGGGACCACCGGTAGACGGATCCAGAGGGGTGATCCGGCATCGTGCAGGCGCCGGAGATTCTGCCCGATCCGCTCGAACGGGACACCGGTGAGTGATTCGTGGCTGGCGGGTTCGGCCTTGAGATCAAACAGGAACAGGTCACACCGGGTCCGCAGGCGGTCGAGGAGGTTCCAGTCGCAGAACCCGCAGGTCTCGACGGCGGTATGGATGCCTTCGGCGCGGGCGGCATCGAGCAGGGCCATGGCGAAGTCCGGCTGGAGCGTCGGTTCGCCGCCGGAGAGGGTCATGCCGCCTCCGGAATCGCGATAGAATGACCGGTCCTGTAGGACGGGGGTCATGACCGCCTCGACGGTCATGGTCCGTCCGACGGTTTCGAGTGCTCCCGCATAGCAGGTTTCCACGCAGGCGCCGCATTGCCGGCAGCGTTCGCGGTCCAGGACATGCCGGCCATTTTCCAGCCGATGGACACCGTTGGGGCAGGCCTTGAAGCAGGCGCCGCACCCGATGCAGCGGCGTGCGTCGAACGAGAGGTGGGGATGGGGACGGATGGATTCCGGGTTGTGGCACCAGCGGCACCGGAGCGGGCATCCCTTGAAGAACACGGTGGTCCGTATGCCCGGTCCGTCATGGATCGAGAACTTTTGGATGTCGAAAACCGTGCCGGTGATGGGTGTCATGACGGCCGGATCATACGTGGGCCCGGCGCCGGATGATGTCATCCTGGACTTCGGCGCCCAGCCGGGTGAAGTAGGCCGAGAATCCACTGACCCGGACCACGAGGTTGGGATATTCCTCGGGGTGCTGTTTCGCGTGGTGCAGGAGCTCGTTGCCGGTGAAGTTGAACTGCAGTTCCTGGATCCGGTCGCGCACCAGGGCATGGGTGACCGCCGCGAACCGGCGGGCGCCTTCTTCGCCCTGGAAGTGGTCGGGTTCGAACTTCATGTTGACCACGCTGCCGGTGAGCACCTTGTGGTAATCCGGCCGTGCGACCGATTGCAGGAAGGCGGTCGGTCCGTTGGTATCGCGACCGAAGTGGGGGCTGGCGGCATCGGATAGCGGCGTATGGGCGTGACGGCCGTCCGGGGTGGCGCCGATTTCCTTGCCGGCGGGAATGTTCGACACGTTGGACCCCATGGCGGAGACGAACCGTCCGCCGCCGGAGATCGTGTGCTTCAGGCATTCCTCGGAGGTGAACATGACCAGCCATGCGGCGATGTCGTCCACGTAGGGATCGGCGTTGCCGTATTTCGGCGCGCGGTTCAACAGCAACTGGTGGGTGGCTTCATGTCCTTCGAAATCGGCATCCAGGGCGGCCATCAGGTCGTCGTAAGGCAGGCGGGATTCCTCGAACACGAGTTTGCGCACGGCGGCCAGGGAATCCGCGAGGGTTGCCAGGCCCATGATGCAGATGCCATGCATGCGTTTGAACTGGGCGCCACCCGCGTTAATGTCGAGTCCACGCTCGATGCAGTCCCGGGTGAGGGCCGACAGGAAGGGGTCCGGGAACCGGTCGGCCGGGAACTGGTCGATGTACTGGTTGAAATTGTCGGTATGTTCCTTCATGGCAATCTGGACTTCCTCACGAAACAGGTCCATGAGCCGGTCGTAGGAACGGACGGGTTCCTGGCGCATGCGTTGCATGGCTTTGAGCAGGAGCAGGGGGGTGTTGAACCGGCTGTCCGACCAGGCCTGCTGGCGGCCGGCCAGCATGGTTTCAATGCATCCCACCATGCAGTAATCGCGGGCCACATCGGGCGGGGTGCCGATCTCTTCCAGGCCCTGGATCAGGACATGGTCATTGAACACGGAAGGGAAGCCGACGCCGGTCCGTATGCATTCGAAACAGGCGCGGTGAAAGGTTTCCGGCGTGCCATCGTGGAAACGGGCGGACAGGTTGGTGTGCGGCGACAGGACCGTCTGGGTGGCTTCGAGCGCCAGGTAAGACAGCTCGTTGGTGGCATCCCTGTTATCGGGTGTCAGTCCGCCGATGCAGATGTTGGTCACTTCGCCGAGTTCCTCGATATGCGCCCAAACGTGTTGCAGGAGGTCGAGGGCGTCGTCGCGGGTGATGCGGTTGGCGACCATGTCCCGATGGTAGAAGGGCAGGAGATACTGGTCGACGCGGCCGAGCGCGTTGGCATAGCGGCCCTCGCTGACGAAGACGATCTGCGTCAGCCAGACCAGTTGGAGCGCTTCGTGGAAGGTGCGGGGCGGCTGGCTGGCGATGTGGTCCAGCATGCCGGCCAGCGAGTCGCGGCCCGCGGTGCGGCAGGCATCCGCGTGGCGGCGGACAAACAGGGAAAAGGCGTCGAGTGTGATGATGACGGATTCCAGGAACTGGCGGCGGGCCGGGTCGCTGTGTTGTTTCCAGGAGGTTTCCGCCTGGTTGCGGATGCCGCTGATGCCCTGCTTCAGCAAGGTGGGATAGTCGGCCAGGGTGTGGTCCCAGCCGGACCAGAAATTGCGGTGTCCGCGCTGGTTGTGCTCGTCGACGATGGCTTTGAATCCGTCGGCATCGAGCCCTTCGGGGAGGGTGTCGGCGGAGAAGCCGGCGCGGCTGCCGACGATGCGTTCGCCCTGGTAGCGGTGGATGCGGCATTCGGCCAGAACGTTTTCGAATCCGCGTGCCCGGACGATGCATTCCGGCTGTCCGGCGTATTTCCGGTAGGCCATGACCCGCCAATAGGGGCGCAGGTCGTGGGTTCCCGTACGGTTTACATTGTAACGGCGGGTGGCGTCGCGGACGGTATTCCAGTCGAGACTCTGGGTGGCGGTTGTCATGCGGTGAATACTCCTTTAACCGATTGGCCGGACGATGCATTGCGGATGGCATTGACGGCATCACGAACCGGGTAGCGGTGGGTGATGCAGCGCGCAAATTCACGTTGGAGGTCGCGATGGCGCCCGAGGAACTTCAGGTAGGTGGCGATATCCGCCAGCTTGTACTGGCCGCTTCCGATGATTTTCAAGGCGCGGAACGTGATCAGTTCCGGGTGGATGGCCACCGTGCCGCTGGCGGAATACTGGCCGGGCACGATATAGCGGCCGAGGGTACGGCAGAGGTTCATGCCTTCGGGGATGGCGGCGGGCGATCCGCTGGCCTCGAAGACCACGTCGGCCCCGTTGCCGCGATTCAGGCGGGCAGCCAGCTTATTCACGAAGGCCAGGCGGTCGGCCTCGGGCACCTTGCGGTAGTCAAGCACATGGTCGGCGCCCAGGCGGCGGGCGAGACGCATACGTGCCGGCTGGGAACCGGACCCGATGGCGACCACCGTGCATCCGGCGCGGGCGGCCCAGGCGATGGCGAACAGGCCCACGGGACCGGTTCCCTGAACGACGACCAGTTCCCCTTTCCGGAGGTTGCCGGCGAAATCGAAGGCGCGGATCGCGGTGGGGCCGGCGCACGGGAATGCCGCCACGGCATCCAGATCCAGGGTGGGGGGAACCTTGACCAGGTAGCATGCCTGCTGGTAGAGCATTTCGGCAAACCCGCCGAACAGATGGGGCGCCTCGTCGGGATTCCGGATATTCGTTACGCCGAAATTCAAGCAGCTGGCCGTTTCTCCCTGGCGGCAGTTGAAGCAGGCGCCGCATGGTTTGGCCACGCACGCGATGGCAAGATCGCCAGGCTTGAGCGGGCTGCCCAGGCCGTCGCGCCGGGCGCGGGGCCCCATCGCCACGATGTGCCCGATGAATTCATGCCCCGGAATGAAGGCCGGGGGAATCGGCAGGCGACCTTCGAGGATATGGATGTCGGTTCCGCAGATGCCGCTAAGTTCCAGCTTGAGCAATACAGTGGTGCCGGCTGGCGGGGTGAGCGGATAAGCGCGGATTTCAAGCGGTTTACCCGCTTTGGCGAATACCGCTGCATGCGCTTGTGTTGGGACAGCCTGCCGGATTTTCTTTTTCATGTGTCATTCCGCATTAGGGTTAATGGCGAATTAAAACTACCCTAACAGCATTACGCTTTGGTTGTGAAATATCCATGTACACAAAAGCAAAATATCATGTATAATCTTGCATCATGAAATTGTCGGTTCAGACGGGGTATGCCTGGAAGCGGAGGGACGGGGTTGTTCCTTGCCTGCTGGCTGCCCTGGATTATGACCGGGTTCGAAGCGGGATCAGCGGGCGTATACGGCATCCGTTCTGGGTGGTGGATTATTCGCGCAGTCATGGCGGGTATACGCGGGTGGGACGGGTGGGGGCCCCCTGGTTGGAACGTGGGCCGCTGGTAGCGCACCTTTATCCCCCGGGGATGTCATACTGGGAGAACACGGGTGGCGGGAGCAAGTTTCAGGATGGGGCGTATCTCATTTTTCATGGGGGGGAAGTGACGGGGTTGGACCGGTTGATCGATACCCGTGCCGGGTATGCGCGGATTGAGGACCCTGAAGGGATGGTGGGGACGATGCTGCGTGATGTGGCGGTAGGCGGGGCACGGGAGGGGGATCGCGGCTTCTGGCGTGCGCAGGGGTTGTTCCTGATGCTGGTGGATCGGTTGTTGAATGCGAAGCATCGGGAGGGGCCGTTTTACACGCTGGGTCCGGCGGATGCGCCGGTGATGGATCGGCTGGTGTCGGCGGTTGGGCGATATTGCCGGGAACATGCGGCGGAACGTGTGACGCTGGATTCGATGGCCGGGGCGTTGAATGTGAGCCCGTCCACCTTGTCGCACCGGTATGCCGCGATGACGGGGCGTTCCCCGCTGGCCGAGTTGAAGGCGGTACGGATCAACCTGGCGCGGTCGTTGCTGTTGCGCGGATTGCGGTTGGACGCCGTGGCGGAACAGACCGGGTTCTGCGATGCCTTCCACCTGTCCAAGGTGTTCAAGCGGGTGGCCGGGGTATCGCCGCGGGACTTTATCCGATCAGCCCGCGTGGCTGGCGCGGTGGAGGGGCGCCGGGACGGACCAGGGGGCGGGTTGGAGCCGTGACTTCGCGGGTTCCGCACGTCTCGCCGCACACCTGGCAGCGATAGGCATGCAGTTCGCCGTTGGGCAGAACGAGCAGGAGCCGTTCGCGGACCGGCCGCATGATGCGGCACTTGGGGCACAGCAGTTCTGACGCGGTCAGGTTCTCAAATTGTTTAACCATGGGTCGGACGTTATCACAGGTTCATGGCGCGCCCACGGGGAGTCGAACCCCGCTTCTCAGGATGAAAACCTGATGTCCTGACCGATAGACGATGGGCGCTTTGCGGGACGGAAACCAGAAACTTTAGCAGAAACCTTCCGGTTCGCAATGGCAAATTAGGTCGATGAACAAAGTAAGTGAGCCTTTGGCGGAGTAACTGAGCGTGGGGGCGCGGTTAGTCTATCCGAAAACTGGGTAGGAGGAGGCTT
>MHBQ01000013.1:36762-68466 GCA_001803315.1 Lentisphaerae bacterium RIFOXYC12_FULL_60_16 | reverse complement strand
TTCGCACAGCTCCGGTAACATTATTTATGGCGCAACTACCCTCATATCCGTCAGGGCTTCGGTAACGTTTTATTATGGCGCAACGCGCGTGGAGGCACGGAAACGGTTGTTTAACCGGACAACAACCCTATCAGCCATCACTACGGTCAGGTTTAATTTATTCACCATGTCGTAACAAGGGCATGGAACCGGCAGACTGAAGGAGCCGGCGATTTACGGATGGCGGGAGATGGCATAGAACCGCCAGCCTCCGGTTTCCGTGATCAGGAGACATCCCCGCAGGTTGGTCTGCCGTTCGCGCAGGCGTTGGAGGGAGTCGCTGAACGGAACCAGCGGATTCCCGGGTGCGGGTTCAACCAGGACCAAGTCGCGGGTGTCCCAGGCGGGCATCTTGTCCGGGTGGAAATCGATGACGTGGTGCCCGCCGTGTTCCGTAATAAACGGCTGGACAAGGTATCCCCAGTGACCGCTCACCACGGGGGCGGCATTGGGGGTGGCCGTCCGGAACGCGTGTTCCAGGGATTCGACGGGTGCTCCGTGCCGGGGCGGTATCCGGAAAGATCGCACCGCGTACAACGGGTCACGCATGATCAGGGCGCTGAGGAACAGGTGGATGCCTGCCAGGTAAAGCGCCGAGACCAGTTGGATGAAGGCGATTGCCCACCGGTGTCCCCTGGACAGGGCCCGCCCCATTTGGACCATGCGCACGATCATCCATCCGGAGGCTGCGATCAGGCCCGTCCAATGGCTGAGGGCTGCGCAGCCCCAGAACAGACCCGCCATGGCGCGGTGCAGTGGGGTGGGGCGTAATTCAAAGTCCATCGCCATGATCAGGCAGGCGAGGGCGGCCAACGGGCCGGTTATTCCGTGCCCTGCGAATTGCAGGGATAGGATCAGCAACAGGGAGAGGGCGATTATCAGCGTGAAGGTGGTGCGGGGCGGCTGATACCGGATTGCAGTTGCCGGCCGGGGTGCTTGTTGCATACGTGCCAGCAGGTTGGCCAGGCTGAGCGTGGCGAGTGCGAGCAGGATGGCCAACCCATGGGCATAGGCGATGGCGGCATGCCGGAGCCCCACCAGTGGCAGGAACGGCAGGGCGGGCAATCCCTGCAACGGCATGATGTGCAGGGAGCTGACCATGGCCTGACGGCCCAAGGAATCCAGGGTAAGCAGGTTGTGGAACATGCCGGTCCAGATGACGCCATGATAGTCGGAGGCACCGGCCTGTATCTGGAACCATGATAAAAGGGCGGCATATAATCCGAATCCGATGACCAGCCATGCCGGGGTGGACGGGTGGGAGCCTCGAACATGTCTTTCGGGTTGAACCGGTCCGATCGCAGGCTGGTGTTCCGGGGCGAGGTCGCCCCGGCTCCAGTATTCGGGTCGTCGGAAGGGAGTCTTCATGACGGCTTCCTCCAGGCGGACTTGGCTTCGTGCGGGGTCTTCTCCCAGTAGAAGGGACGGGTCACCAGCTGGATGGCGCCTTTCCATGCCCCGATGCTCATCAATATCCAGTAAAGCGGCATCAGGAGGGCCACGGGTACCAGACGGTCGGTTTGTCGATTCAGGCAGGCCAGCATCGATGACAGTACGAAGGCTGCGTTGCCGGCCAGGAACGAGAGCAGGGCCGGCACCATGAGCCATGCAGGAAACAGCAGGTTAAGCCAGGCGGGTGTGGTGGTCAGCCAGAGCAGGGTCATCAACCAGTATACCGGATTCACCAGCAGGCAGAAGAAGGTGGCGCCGAACAGGAAGTGGAAATGCAGGGTGCGGACGGGGCCCATCGTACGCAGCAGGCGCCCATGTTGTCGGAGGTGGACCAGGTAGGTCTGGATGTACCCCTTGATCCAGCGGCTGCGCTGGCGGATCCACGGCCCGGGACGGAACGTGGCTTCCTCCCAGGTCGTGCTGTCCAGCATGGCGGTGCGGTATCCGCAGATGTAGAGGCGGATGCCAAGGTCACAATCCTCGGTGACGTTGTAGGGATCCCACCCGCCCAGCGCCTGCAACGGCGCCAACCTGAAATGGTTGGAGGTGCCGCCCAGGGGAATGGGTGCGTCCAGGTGGAACAATCCGGGCAGGCATTGATCAAACCAGCCGGAATACTCGATGGTGAACCAGCGGGTGAGCAGGTTCCGGTCGGTGTTGTAGAAGTTCAAGGCGGATTGCAGGCAGACCACCGAGCCGGGACTGGTCTGGAATTTCCAGGCGGCTTTGAGCAGTTGATCGGGTTCCGGACGGTCTTCGGCGTCATAAATTACCAGCAGGTCGCCGTCGGCTGCGTCGAGGCCGATATTGCAGGCCTTGGGTTTGGTCCGCAGCATGGAGACGGGCACCGTGATGACTTCAAACGGTGGTTCCAGGACCAGTCGATCGAGGGCCGTCCGGGTATCATCGTCATCCGCCTCGACGAGCAGGAGTATGCGAAGCCGGTCCATGGGATACTCCATGGTTTTCAGGTGTGCGACCAGGCCTGGCGCAGCCGATGCCTCGTGATAGAGCGGTACGAGGACCGTGTAACGTGGCAGGATGTTGCGGTCCATGGTGCCGGGAGCCTGATCCGTGTGCCGGGCACGGACCGAGACCATTTGCAGGATCAGTTTGTAGCCGGCGAACAACAGGTAACACACGATGACCGCCACATTGACTGCAACCAACAGCTGGCGGGGGAACTGCCACAGGAGCAGGAGGGCAACCAGCAGGCCGAAGATGGCGATGTTGCGTTGTCCGCGGGTCATGACTTCGTGGGCATTGGGTTGCGGGAGGGGGCGGGATACCGCCGGGGAGACGGGTGGGGGGGTCATGGCTTTGCAATCTCCCGCAGATCCAGCAGGGGGCAGTTGAACTGTTGCTGGAGTTCCAAAAGGGCAAAAGCCTGACGGCGTGCCAGCGGATCGTGCACGTCGATGTCACGGGTAATGACCAGCACGGGGATCCGTTCCTGTTCGATCAATGCCTGGATAAACGGCGCCCATTGCCGGATCAGCGCCGGACCGGTTATGCCACGTACCCAGGCGCCGCGATCCAGGGGGAATACGACACCTTCATCCGGTCCGCGCGTATTGAGTGTGCGGATCAGATCCGCCGGTGTGGAGGATCCGATATCGAATGGCAGGGGTTGTGCGGTGATCATGCCGGTGGACCTGGAAAATCGTGCAGGGTTTGGAAGGTTCATCGGGACCTGCAGGTCCCCGATAATTGCCAGGCGGGAAGGCAGGCGGGTACCGGACGGAAGCGGGACGACCGGTTCCACGATTTGCGGTGGTTGTGTGATCTTATGATCCAGGAGGGGGATGTGATCCTGAAGCTCAAGGGTTGCCCATGCATAGCCGGGAAGCGGCTCCGGATGCCACATGACCCATTGGCGGGGCCGATGGTCACGGGGCGCCAAGCGGGTTCCATCCACATTCAGTGAAAGGGGAAGGTTGATGTCGAAGGTCCGGGTCCGGATGAATACCGATCCGGTGTCCGAGATCCCGTGTTCGATTTCAAGTGAGAACCGCTGATATGAGGAGTTTTCCGCCCATACGGGTATTCGATCTTGGTGTGCGGCAACCGTTTGCCAACCCATGGAATCAAAGGCCTGGAACCAAGGATTGCTTCCGGGTTTTTCGATCAACAGGACCGGTATACGGTGTTCCGGGCGGCGCAGTTCGAGTCCTTGCGATGGGTGCAGGGTGAGGAGGGTGTTGGTGCCGGCGACGATCTCCAACCGGCAGGGGATTCGTCCGTCCAGTGCCCAGGGTGGGATGACGGCCCAGTCGGGGGTGGTGGGATTGAACGCGGCGGGCAGAAGACTCGCGGGACCATCGAATCCAGCGGGAGGCTGCCAGCCTACCCGGGCCATCTGGTAGCCTTCGAAATCCTGGTGGAAATATTCCACGGCGTATACCCCGGCGGTGAGGTTCGAGGTGTTTTGCGGGTTCCAGGCGTTGTACAGCGGGCGGTCAACCATGTTTGGGTTATGGTGGCCGGTCCAGGACACCATGGGTTGGTGGTTCAGTGCCAGGCTGCTTCCGTCATCCGAGTTGATGGCGAATCCGTAAGACCCGCCGGCCGGAATCAGCAAGGGTCCATGATACCGGCACAGGAAATTGTCGGCTTCACGTCCGGCGGGATTTTCCAGATGGTCGATCATGGCAACGCGTGCGGTGCGCGGGTTGGTGATGGTGCTCCATGCATGGACCATGGTCTGGTGGGTCATGAGAATTCCGTTGGTCCAGGGGACCATTTGCACTTCCAGTCCCAGCTGGCGTTCATCGAAGTGCCATTTTGGATTAACGGCCGGGCTGTTTGACGGAATAGCCGTGATGGTGAAGGGTCCCCGGGCGGTTGCGGGAATCCGGATTCGCCAGGCACGCGGATAATCGGCCCATTCCCATTGGCAGGGTGGATGCAGGGGGTCCGCGCCGGTTATGGACGGGTGTGTTCCCTCCTGGTTCGGGGGAAGTGCAATAGACATCTCTTGAACGGTGCGTGACATGGCGGCGGGATGGATGTTGGTAACCAGGGGGATGATCCGCCAGGATAATTCAAGCGGCGAAGCAGGTTTCGGGGGGATTGGATCGAAGGGGCGATCGGGCAGCGGCAGGGGCAGGGGGGGACGGGTGGTATCTGCCGGCATGATCTTGATTGCCCAATCCCGGGTGAAGGCCGGCAGGTTCAAAAGTGCGGTGCCGTCTGTTGCAACGGTTAGCGGGATGAGTGGGGTGGTTGGCCCGGTTTCCGTATCCCATAACTCGGCCACGTAGGATCCGGGTGTCATGGAATCGAACCGGAAGGCGGCGTTGGTGCAAACCGTGGGAACCGACAGGGACCGGCAGATGGTTTCGTAATTGAAGGCATAGATAAAACGTTTGCGCCGGTTGCCGACCATCAGGACGTCCAGGTTCCCGTCCCGGCTCTTGGTTTGCACGATGCGATGTTTCCAACCGCCTTGTTCGGGCGTGTCCTCGGCAATCAGGTCCTCGCCCGTCATGAAATCGGCGGCGATCCGGAAGTAACGCCCGAGGGATTCGCCGTAATGAAAATTCCACCACCAGGACAGCGGGGCCCCGCTCAAATCACTGCAGATGCCGGCCCACAGGCCATTGATGATATCCCTTCGCATTTTGTGGGCCGGGTCGGCGGCCCAGTGTCCGCCATACTCCGTTGCCAGGACTGGTTTGGCGAACGCGGACAGTTGTTCGGCGAACCGTCGTATGGCAGCCGGCTGATCCGCCGGGAGGCCGACCACATCGGGATAGGCATTGGCGTGGATGAACTCGATCTCCGGGCGTTCATAAAAGCTGAAATCCCGGTTGTAGTAGCACAGGTGGTTGGCGCGGATATGGCGGTAGGGATCCAGGTCGCCGATCCAGCGGAGCTGGGAGGTGACCAGTTGCCGGGCAGGATGCCAGGCATGGGGAAAGGAAACCAGGTCGAATTCGCTCATGAAATTCCAGGAATGAATGGACGGGGAATCCGCCCATCGGGCGACCAGGTAGGTCAACCGTTGTTCTGACAGGGTTTTGACCCGCGGATCGCTCCAGAACTGGAGGGGGTGATGGAGGAATCCACCACGCCGGACCTGGTAGGGGTTTGTCCTCCAGGACATGTGATGGGTGAGCCGGACATGGTTGAGTGTGGTGAACAGCACGTGAATCCCACGCCGTTCGCAATGGTCGAGGATCTGATCGATCATCCATGCATTCTTGAGATTGTAGCGGCCGAGTCCCAGGTAATGATCCAGGTCGCGGTTCCACTCCAACCCGTTGAACCAGTCGCTGACCCAGAAACGGATGAACGTGCCGCCGGAGTCCGCCAGGTCGTCGAGCATGTTGAACATGCCCGAGAGTGTCTGGTGTTCGGGCAGGTAGGGGGTATAGGCGATGTCGTAGGGATTGTCCGAGGGGTAGGCGATGTTCCACCCGATCGGATAATAGAACGAGCCGTCGGGTTTTTCGAAATAACGGGGATTCCGGCTTGAGATGCGGAGCATGTCGGCCGGTTTTCCGGGCAGGACCGTGAAGGAACCCTCCGCCAGCCGCCGTACGGCAGGTGCGGCGGGAACGGTGGCATCCAGCGAATAGGTGTAGGAACCGGGCCGTGGTGGACGAAAACGGGCCCGCCAGTGCTTGGCCCCTTGCGGGAGGATACGTTCCCCGTCCGGGGTGATGACCAATGTGTACGGTTCATACAGGAACGGACGGACGGTCCAATTCGATCCGTCGGGTCCGGTCACGGTCATGGTGATTCCGACCGCGGCGATATGGAAAGGGTTCCCCTGGCGTGGGGTGATGTCGAATGCCAGTTCAAACCGGTGATGGGCCGGGATGGTGCCGGCCAGCGGATGGATCCAGGCCAGTGATGGAAGGGGTGGTTTCGGGTCGCGGAGAATGGGCGTCCATTGGAACGTGAGGTTCGGCGGCAAATTGTCCGGTGCAAACACCTTAAGCCGGAGTGCACGGAGTCCGGCAGTTTCCCAGCCTGACCAGGTGCCCGGGTGGTCCAGTGCCTGCCAGTCATCCGGCCGGTCATCGAGCGGCAGGAGGAAGGTAAACGGTTGCTGATCCGGCAGGGAGGTTGCCAGGATGCGTCCATAGCTGCCGCGGTGGTTACCTTCCACGACGGCCTGTATGGTGCAGGCGGGTATGGGCTGGTCGTGGTCGAGCCGCCCTGCGATTCCGGCAACGGCATCCAGCGCCCCGTTGGTGAAGACCAGGGTGAACTGGCAGGATCGATTGGAGGCATCATAAACGGCCGGCAGGTGCTGCATGCGGTCGGGATCCAGGGTGACCGGGAAACGGCTCTGACCGGCTGGCATGGGGGGTGGCGTGACCTGACGGGAACTCCAGAAAAACAGTGAACCCAGGGTGATCAGCATGCCAGCGATGTTCCAGGCCAGGCGGTATTTCCGGCGTGGTGTTCCGCAATCAGTTGGCGTTGAAGCATCCATGGAATAGCCGGCATCCTAGGAGGAACTGGATGAAACGCAATTCCCAAAAGGCGGGTAGTTTCAACGGCTGCGGGCATCGTGGCCAGCCGTTACCGGAAGAGAAAGATTGATCCGGGCGATGATGGTGTCATGGATGCCACGGACGTATTTCCGTAGGCGCCGATGTTGATCCGGCCTCCGTTTACCGGTGGTTCCATCTCGAACAGGGAGCTTGGATCGCCGGCATCAATCAGGGGGCTGGTGGTCAATGAAACTCCGGGTGCAACCCAGGAACCGCCGGAGAAATATCCGCCCGTGTAGTATCCGCCCAGTGATTTCAGGTGGAACCAGGTCGTGTCGACGAACTCCGGGTTGACCATGATGCATCCGTTGGTCGTGTTGAAGTCGCCATCCTCAATACAGGAGTAGGCTGCGCCGGCAACCGTTCCGACCAGGTCATCCCCGTTGGCCCACAGAATGGAATTGGTGATGGTCAGCGTTCCACCTCCCCGCCGGATGCCCTCACCGAAGTTGCGCGCGATGGTGGACCGATCCACTTGCAGGTTGGCATTCAGGTATATCCCGTCGGCATAGACGAGGCTTTGATTGTTTCCCACGACGGTATTCAGCAGTTTGTGGGAACCCGCAGCCAGGAAGACCCCTCCCCCGTAGGAGGTGTTGTCGTACCATCCGGCAACATAGTTGGTGACGATGGCACAATGGGTAAAGGTGATGCTGCCGCCATCGACATAGGCGCCGCCGCCCCGGCCGTAGAAGGGGCTGTTTTCGAACCGGTTTGCCCGGATCAGCGAGTTGGTAAAGGTTACCGTGCTGTTGACGGCATAGATGCCTGCCCCGTAGGCGGAACTCCAGTTGTCGGTGTTGTAGACCAGGTTGCTGGTGATGATGCACCCGTCGATCGTGGCGGCGATGGCCTTGTTCAGGTAGATCCCGCCCCCGGTGGAGTATTTCCTGCCGCCGGTGATGGTGACATTCCTCAAAACGGTATTGGTGCAATCGTGAATATAGATGATCCGCTCACCATAGTTGGTCCGGGACAGGATGGTGGGCCACTGGGTGGGGTCGGGTGTGCCGGGTCTGTCCATATCGCCGGCTGCCGCATAGCCGCCCTGGATCGTCAGATACGACGTGGCGATGTCGTACTGTCGTGATGCCCCGAACTGTGGTCCATTAATGGTAAACCGGTGTCCCGCCAGGTAGATGGTGTCGTTACTTTCAGCCGTTGCGATCGCATCGTACAACGTCTGCATCGCGGTGCTCCAGTTTGTGCCCGCCGTGCCGGCGCCGTTGGTTGCCACGTACCAGCCGATCGGCGGATTACGCGGCAGCATCGTGAAACTGTTGGTCCGGCTCAGAACGACTCCCGACGTGTTCGAGGCTATCGCGATGTACTGGTAATTACTGCCCGGCAGAAGGTTGTTGACGTTGGTGGTGAAAAGTCCTGCCTGCAGGCCGGTGGCCAGCACGTTCGTGAGCGTTGTGCCGGTTCGCCAGTACCGGATGAAGGTCCACGGGGTCATGCCGCCCGTGGCGAGCACCTCTCCACGAAGGGTAACGGTCCGTCGTCTGACCGCGATGGCGCCCCGGTTGGTGACCGAGGGTTTATAGATGGAGGCGAACGTGACAAGCTCCGACCAGTCACTGCCCATGGTGTTGGTAATGTAGCTCCGGGCAAAATAGGATCCCGGTGCGTACCCGGAAATGTTCGTTGAAAAGAGTTCCCACTGCGCCCGGACCCCCATTGGTTCCGCCTGTTGCCAGGCGCCTGGCAAACCGGTCCCGCCGTCTGCGGCACCCCAGCAGATCCATGCCTGCGGATCCGTACCTCCGCCGGTATGACAGACTTCGGCGCTTAGTGTGGCGTAGTTGGATCCGAGGTTGGATGCCGGATAGCTGTGAATCGTCAGGCTGGTGAACACGCCCGGCTCTTCCAGGAAAGTCTTGGAGGCAACGTCCGTATTGCCATAGGCGCCCAGATTGATCCGCCGACCGTTGGGCTGAGGTTCAGCGATCCATGGACTCTCCGTAAACCCGAAGTCGATCAGGGGGCTGTTGGTGGTGCCCTGGGCCCAACTTCCGCCGTTGAAAAAGCCCCCGGTGTAGTGTCCGGCTTTTGATTTCAGGTGATAGTACAGGGTATCCACGAATAAGGGATTGGTGTTGGTGCATCCCTGGATGCCGCTGTTGTCTCCATCTTCCACGCAGGAATTCCAGATTCTCGGGTTCGGTTCTTCCGGTGCGTAGGGGAACAGGTACAAGTCATCCCCGTTGTTCCAGAAGATGGAATTGGTGGCCGATACCGTGCCGGCAGCATAGTGGAGGCCATATCCGCTGTTGCCGGCGATGGTGCAGTTCCGCAGGGTGAGGTTGCCGTTGACGTAGATGCCGTCGGCGTAACTGCCCTGATTGTCGGCCACCACGGTGTTGGCGATGCGGTGTGTACCGCCGGCGATATAGACCCCTCCGCCGTAGGGTGCGCTGTACCATCCGTTCACGGTGTTCGTGATGATCGCGCTGTAGTCGATCGTAACGTTGCCGCCGTTAATGTAGATACCGCCCCCGTAACTGGAGAAGGGGGAGGCGACGACCAGGTTCCGGTTCACCAGGCTGTTGGTGACGCGTAGCTGGGTGTTCTTGGAATAGATTCCGGCGCCGAACGCCTCACCCCAGTTGTCGGCGTTGTAGACCCGGTTGGTCAGGATGCGGCAGTCGTCAAGCACCACCTGTGCGTTGTCGAGGTAAACCGCGCCGCCGTATTTGTACCCATACCCGCCGGTCAGGGTCATGCCGCGGATGATGCTGTCGTTGCCGCTGGCATTCGCGATCGTGAGGACCCGTCCGGTGTTGCGGGCATCGATGATCGTGGTCTCCCGGTTGGTCCCGAGCAGCTGTATGCCGACCTGGCTGACCACGAGCGGGAACTGTTCCTGGTTATCGGTATTGTAGGTTCCCGCGGCCACGTGGATGCGGGTGCCGGGCAGGGCGGTGGCCAATGCCTGGGTGATGGAACGGAAGGGTGCGAGGGCGTTGGTGCCGGGGTTGCCATCGTCCCCGGTCGGCGCCACGTACAGGTTGGCCAGGTTCACGTTGATTCCGGCCGTGGTGTGGTACCCCAGGTCGACGTTTCCGATATCGGCGATGCCGTTGGTGCGGGTCGTGTAGCCGGTCAGTCCTGCGTCTGCCACGGACCGGCTGCCGGCGTCGATGGCCGGGCTGTTGCCGGACAGGTAGTAGCCGAACTCCATCAACGGATCGTCGTCGAGGCATCCGTTGACCCCCAGGCTGTCGCCATCTTCGACGATACTGTTGGTGAGACTGACGGTTCCATACACGTCATCGCCGTTCTGCCAGAGTATGGAATCCCGCACCTGCAGGGTTCCTGCGGCCCGCCAGAGTCCGTATCCCAGGTTTGCCAGGACCGTACAGTTGGCGAGGCGCAGCGTTCCGGCGCCCAGGTAGATGCCGTCGGATTCACCCGCGTTGTTGGCATGGACCACAGAGTTGGTGAAACTGTGTGTTCCGCCACTCACATAGATCCCGCCGGCATACGGGGTGTAGTACCAGCTGGAGGCCGTATTGTTGCGGACCAGGGTGTCCCGAACCTGCCAGTTCCCGTTCCGGATATGCATGCCGCCACCGATCCCCCGGAAGGCGTTCACGAAATGGTTGTCTTCCACGGTGCAGTTGGTCATGCTGACATAACTGTTGATGCCATAGATGCCGCCCCCGTATCCTTCCCCCCAGTTGAGGTTGTTGGCGGTGCGGTTGCTGGTGATGAAGCTGTCGGCCAGTGTCAGGTCCGAGTCATACACGTGGAATCCACCGCCGTCGAAGTTTATGGGATAACCGCCGGTGATGCGGAGCCCGGAAATCCGGCCATCCCCGGCCACCCCTTCGATTTGGAACACCGATTTGCCGGACCCGGCCGCATTCACCGTTGTCAGGGTCCAGTTGGTGCCGAGCAGCTGTAACCCGGGACGGTTGATCCTCAGCGGGAAGGTTTCCGTGGCGCTTGCATAGGTGCCGGCGCCCACATGGATTCGGGTTCCGTCCCGGGCCATGCCCAGCGCCTTTCCGAGGGTCCGTAACGCCGTTGCCCAGCTGATTCCGGCATTTGCGTTTATGCCGTTGGTTGCGACATAGAGATCCGCGATGGCAGGATTCACTCCGGCTGGGTAGTGGTACCCGAGGTCCACGGTTCCGGTATCCGGTGTGCCGTCGGCACGGGTGGTCCGGTTGGCGAGTCCGGCGGCTGCCACGGTCCGGCTGCCGGCCTCGATGCCGGGGCTTCCGGTCGCCAGATAGACGCCGCGTTCAAAGCGCGGGTTGGCGGTGAAGCAACCCGGCCCGGTGCCGGAACCGTCGCTGACGATACTATTCAGGAGCGTTACCGTGCCGGTCACATCGGTACCGTTATGCCAGAGGATCGAGTCGCGTACGGTGACGGTTCCGGCCCCGCGCCGGATGCCTTCGCCGTTATTGTTGGCAATGGTAGCGTTCTGGACCGTCAGGGTTCCTCCCTCGACGTATATCCCGGCACCGTAACCGCCGCCCGGCCAGGCATCCGTTGCGCTGCGTCGGTGGGAATTCCCGGCCACCAGGCAGTTGTCCAGGGTGACCGTTGCATTAACCGCAAGTCCGCACCCGTAGGCCGCAGATCCGCTGAGGGCGCCGTCGAGTACCTTGTTGTTGCCGATCACGCTGTGACGGATGATCCACGTTCCACCTTTGGCGTAAAGGCCGCCGCCATAGGATTGCAGGCTGCCGTCCCAGGAATCGTAGGATCGGGCCTGGTTATCCTTGATGGTGCATGCCTCCATTGTGACGGAGCTGTTTGTGGCATAGATGGCGCCACCCCGCACATGATAGGCGCCCAGGCAGGCCTGGTTGTTGGTGAACGAGCAGTTGCGGATCGCCAGGTTGACGCAGTTCAGGATCTGGGCTCCACCGCCGTTTGCCGCGTTGGCGTAACCGTTGGCCACGGTGACAGCCTCAAGGGTTCCATTGGTAACGCTTTGCAGGAAAAATATCCGATAGTTGCCGCCGGTCCGGACGAGGGTGGTGGGCCAGGTTTCCGGGTTGAAGGGGCCGGCCCCGGAATCGTTGGTTGCCGCGTGTCCACCGCGGATACCGACATGGGAAACCGTCCACAGTATCTGGGTCCCCAGCGGAAACCGGTGTCCTGCCAGGTAGACCACGTCGTTACTGACGGCGCCTGTGAGCGCCTGCTGGAGGGTCCGGTAGGCCGTGGACCAGTTGGTGCCGGCGGTATCGGTTCCGTTCGTGGCCACGAACCACCGGTGGGCGGGGGTGGTCGTCGAGAAAGACCGTATCGTGGACCATGCCGTTCCGGCGGCGTTGGATCCGAGAATTTTGTACTGGTAGGTCGTGGTGTCTTCCAGCCCGACGATCCCCCATGAGAATCCGCCGCTCTGGATCCCCATGGCGACACGTGTCGTGATGGCGCCGCCGCTTTCCCAGTAATCGAACCAGATGGACGGCGCTTCGCCGCCCGTATTCGTCACCACCCCCTGCAACGTGGCTGTCCAGTGCCCGAGGGCGGTTGCTCCTGTATTGGTCAGGGTGGGGACACCGATGGTGTTGAAAGTTTGAACGGTATCGGAAAAGTCCCTGCCGGTCGAATTCGTCACATAACACCGGTATGAATACGTGTTGCCCGAGGTAAGCCCCATCACGTTGGTGCTGAAGGATTGACCCTGGCCCCAGTTCGTGCCGAGGTAGAGGACTTGGGCCCACGCGCTGGTCGCCGCGGTTCCCTGGTCGGAGATGTCCCAGAGGATGTAGGTGCGCGGGTTGGCCGCGTTGCCGGCATGGGTGACTTGTCCCCGCATGGTGGCATTGGTCACGCCGATCCCCGTCGGGGATTCCGCGACCACGGTGAGACTGGTTGCCTGGTATTCACGGGATTCGTATTTCAGGAAGGTGGTGTTGGATACGACGTTCAGCCAGGTTGCATAAACCCAGTTGGAGCCGCGGGCGATCGACGAGACACGCACTTCATCCTGTGCACCATCCAGCGGATAGCTTCCCGCTTCACGGCCAATGTAAAAGGGCCCGTTGTTAGGGGTCATCGCAGGGATGGCGGTCGTATCCCGTGTCTTGAGGCGCCCGTTGACATAGATCTCGCGGACGTCCTTGACCGTATCCATGATACCGACCACGTGATACCACGCACCGTTGTTCAATCCGAAATCAATCGCGGGGTACCAGTGGTACCAGGTGCCGCCGCTGAGGTAGGAGATCAGAATATCATCGAACGCCTGGGCGCGGTAGAAAAGGCGGTAGTTATTGGCGCTTCCGTCCGTTTTCGAGAAAAGGTTCTCCCATTCCTGGGGATCACTGTCCGAGTACATCCAGGTTTCCATGGTCACCACGTCGGTCATGTCGAGGACCGACGTATCGGCGCAACTGAGGTAGTCGTTGAGGTCGAAGTTGCGGGCCCCGGCGATCCGGCCGGCGCGGTTGTCCGTCCCCGTGTTGGAAAGCAGAATCCGGTTCGTGGTGGAATCCCGCAGCGAGACGGCGTTGGTCGGAAAATGCCAGACTGCGCGGTAGGTGGTTCCCCAGGTCGCCCCGTTGGTGACATAGGCCGGTGTTGTGGATCCTGCCTTGCCCCAGTACGCGTAGACATAGTCATTGGTGGACGTTATGAGCGGAACCTGGACCCACACGAACGACTGGCCGTTGGTGTTCCAGGTATCGATGTCATAACTGAGTTCCGTTGTCCCGTTGGAGGCGGTGAAACGGAGATCCGCAGCGTTTGTGGGAGAACTTAACTGGCTGTAGCTGAAGGAACCGATATTGGTGCCGAACTGCACGAGCAGGGGGAAGTTGGTGAGGGCGCCGTTGGGTGCCGTCCCGATCCTGAACTTTGCGCGGTAGAGCCAGGCGTCAAACGGGGCGGCGGAGGCAAAGCTCACGCAGGCAACCCACAATGCCAGGGTAACCTTACCAGCCCACCGGCTTGATATGCGTTTTACCATGCCGTTTCCGGATCCGACTGAACACAAAACCCGTCTGCGACGACCCTTATTCTATCCCATCTGACCTGTTTTTTCCAACTCAAACAAAACGCGTCTATCGCACCAGGATGACCGTTGCGGATACGAACGATTTTGACGCAACCGGAGTGTTTCCGTACGCACCGAGATTGATGGCCCGACCGGCGGAATACGGTTCTGCCTGGAAGGGGGAGGACGGGTCCCCCGCATCGATGCTGGAACTGTTGACGGTTGAGATGGACCAGTCCCCACCCCGGAAATAGCCGTCGACGTAGTTGCCGGCGCGGGACTTGAGGTGATAATACCGGCGGTCGACAAAGGCCGGGTCGGCCATGAAGCATTGGTTGGTTCCGTTGTAGTCTCCATCTTCGATGCAGGAATAGGAGAGGGAGGCCAGGGTCCCGACCAGGTCGTCACCGTTCCCCCACAGGATGGAGTTCTTGACGGTAACCGTTCCGCCCGCCTGCTGGATGCCGATACCCCCGTTATCAGCCACGGTACCGTTTGCCAGGGAGAGATTGCCATTCACGTAGATTCCGTCTGCATAACTGGCCTGGTTGCCGGCCACCACGGTGTTGGCTATGGTGTGGGTTCCACTGGCAATGTAAACTCCGCCGCCGTAAGGGGCACTGTACCATCCGACGACCGTGTTGGTGACGATTACGGAGTGTCGGATATCCACATTCCCGCCCGATATGTAGATTCCTCCGCCGTAACTTGAGAAGGGACTCGGAACGACTGTATTCCGCATGACCAGGCTGTCGGTGAGTTCCAACTGGCTGCTGCTGACGCAGATCCCGGCGCCGAAAGCTTCCCCCCAGTTGTCCGCGTTATGGACCCGGTTGGTCAGGATTCGGCAATCGGCCAGGACGGCATCGGCCCGATCCAGATAGACCGCGCCTCCGTACTTGTAGGCGTATCCCCCGGTCAGGGTGAGTCCTCGGATCGTGATGTCCGTGCAGGGGGAGTCCGTGATGGTGAAGATTCGTCCGGCATTGCCGGCATGGAGAACGGTCAGGTCCCGGTTGGTTCCCAGGATCTGGATTCCTGCCTGATTCAGGACAAGCGGGAATGTCTCCTGACCATTGGTGTAGTTTCCCCCGGCCACATGGATACGATTTCCGCCTGCTGCGACCTGGAGTGCCCGGGTGATGGAGCGGAACGGAGTTCCGGCGCTGGTGCCGGCATTCGTGTTGTTTCCGTCCGGTGACACATAAAGGTCGCGGTAGGGTTCCAGGGCGGGGTTTCCTGCCGATCGGTAATGATATCCCATGTCCACCAGGCCGGTATCGGGTGATCCGTCAGGCTGCGTGGTGTAACCGGAGAGCGACAGGTTGGTGGACGGGAGGCCTCCGGAATCGACGCAGGGACTGGTGGGGGTGAGATAGAGTCCGTACAGGTAGTCAAATCCAGGGTGACTGCGGATACAACCGTTGGTGCCGAAGTTGTCGCCGTTCTGGATGGCCGACGCGTAGAGCGTGGCGCCACCGTAGACATCATCCATGTTCGCCCAGAGGATGGAGTTGCTGACCACGCAGGTTCCACCGGCCCGGTAGATTCCGTAACCCTTGTTGCGGAAGAGGGTGTTGTTCAAGATGGATATGGTGCCCGCGGTCAGGTAGAGGCCATCCCCGTAGGTTGTGTCGTTGTACCGGATCAGGCAATTGACGAGGGTGTGGGTTCCCCCCAGGCTGGCCAGGCCGCCGCCGCCGGACCATCCGGACCATCCTGGCGTGCCCAGGTTTTCCTCGATGAGGGTGTCGCGCACCAGGAGACTTCCCCCGGTAACCAGGATGCCGGCGCCGCGAATCCCGGTACTGGACGGGCCGTTCTGCCGGTTGGCTTGGATCGTGCAGTTCGAGATGGAAACCGAACTGTTGGCGAGGTAACACCCGCCGCCGTCGTAGACGGCCGTGTTGTTCCGGATGGTGCAATCCTCCAGCGTGACGGCGGAGGATGCGGTCACGAAAATTCCGCCACCATATCCGCTGACTCCGGTCCGGTTGTTCTCAATGATACATCGCCGAAGGGTCAGGTTGGAGACACCGCTTGCATAGAGTCCGGCCGCATTGCCGCTGGGGTGTCCGCCCGAAATGATCAAACCATCCAGCAACACGTTGGTAACATTCAGCACATCCCAGGTGCGCTGGGCGTCCGAGGTGTTGGTGGTGATGGTCGGCCAGGCGGCCGGATCGCAGGCGCCGGGGGTTTCGGATCCCTGGTATCCGCCGCGTATTTCGACATGGGATTCGGACACCGTGAACGGGAGCGCGCTCGCATGCCGGCCGGTCTTCACGTGGATCACGTTGGTTCGCCCGCTGACGCATTGCGCCAGCGCCGTTTCAAGGGAGGGGTAGGCGTCGGTCCAATTGTATCCGGTGCCAAGCCCGGTGGCATTCGTGGCGACATACCGGATGACGCGATGACCAAAGGGCAGGGAAGGCGTGGCCCAACTGCCACCGGCGTTGTTGACCGCGTAGCAGGTGTAGAAATAGTTGGATCCGGTGGTGGTGGCAATACTGTTGGAGAAGTGGCCGGCGGGGCGGATGCCCATATCCACCACGTACTGCCAGGAGCTGGTGACGGTTTCCCCGTCGACAGGGCCCCAGCACAGGTAGATGTGCGGGTTGTCTCCGCCGGTGCTGGTGACTTCACCGCGCAGGGTGACGGAAGGGCCGCCTTCGTTCAAGACGCCCCGGTTGGCGATTTCCGCAAGCGACAACTGGGGCACGAAAGTTGTGGCCGGGCTTGCCCATGCGATCGCGCCGGCCGAGTTGGAGCCCTGGTAACGGTAATAATGGGTGATTCCATTGGCCAGACCGGTCACATTGGTGCCCACCGAAGTTGGCGCCTTGAAGATGCCGAGGTAACGGTTGGTCGTCCAGGAAAGTGGATTGGTCCCTCCATTGGACGTTCCATAATACACCCGCAGGTGAACATTCGAGCTGCCGACATGCAACAGGTGACCGTTCAGTTGTGCCGAGGTCATGCCGATGGCCGATGCCGGCAGGTTCGTGACGGTTAATGGAGGGGATTTGGAAGCGGTTTCCGTATTCCCGTAGGCGCCCCGGTTCACGATGGCGCCGTTGGGGTCCGGTTCGCCGCCGGTGGGGATCCGTAAGGGGTCGCAGGTGTCGATGGCCGGGCTGTTCGACAAGCCGGTGTTCCAGGTTCCGCCGTTGAAGAAACCGTTTTCGTATTGCCCGTGCGTCGACTGCAGGTGGTAGTGAGTCCGGTCCACGAACCGCGGATCCTGGTTGTTGCATCCGTTGACGCCGTTGTTGTAGCCATCCTGCGATGTGCTGTAGCCCATCGGCGGGGTCCCCACGATGTCGTCGGTGTTTCCCCACAGGAGCGAGTTCGAGATCATCAGGCTGCCGCCTGCATGGTAGATGCCATTGGCGCTGTTGTCCGCTACCGTGATGTTCCTCACCAGGAGATTCCCTCCTGCCAGGTAGAGGCCGCTTCCCTGTGTCGCCGTGTTCCGAGCCACCACCGAATGCTCGATGCTGACCGTTCCGTTCAGATAGAGTCCGCCGCCCCGGGGAACGTCATACCAGGATGCCGCGATGTTGTTGGTGATGATGGTTCGGACAATCGTTGCCTGGCCGCCTCCAACGTACAAGCCGCCACCATACGCGTTGAACGGTGGGCTGGAATAGGTGTTGTTGCGAACGATGCTATTGGAAACCGTGAGCAAGGAGGCGTAGGCACAGATGCCGGCTCCATAGGCGACACCCCAGTTCAGGTCACTGCGGGTTGTGTTGCCTTCCACGATGCAGTCGATCAGGGATCCGGATACGTTTGACAGATAAAGCCCACCGCCCATGAAGCGGCCTTTTCCGCCCTTGAGCGTGAGACCGTTGAAGTTCAGGGGGCCGAGCAGGTTCATGGCGGTCAGGATGCGGATGTCGGCAACGTTGCCGGCGTCGATGATGGTGGTGTTACGGTTGGTTCCCTGGATGGTGACTCCGTAGGTGTGGATCGTGAGGGGATAGGTTTCGGTGGCATTTCCATAGGTTCCGGCGGCGAGGTGTATCGTTTCGCCGCCACAGGCCGTGGCCAGTGCCTTGGTGATGGTCCGGAAAGCGTTGGCGGGGGAGGCTCCGGTGAGGGTGTCGCTGCCGGAGGGGGATACATGGATGTCCATGGAGAAGAAGGATGGAGAACCCTCGGCGTGATACCCCAGGTCAACCATGCCGCTGTCGGCGATGCCGTTGGTGTGGGTCGTGCGGTTGTCGAGTCCGGCATATTCCGCGGTAACGCTTCCCGCGTCGATGCAGGGACTGTTAGTCTGGAGGTAAACGCCCTTGACGAATCGGGGATTGGCGTTGGTGCAACCGTTTGCCCCGTTGCTGTCACCGTCCTCGATGCAGGAATTCAGCAGGTTGGGCGATCCAAACAGATCGTCGCTGTTTTCCCACAGGATGCAGTCCTGGACTGTTACGGATCCGGCGTTACGCCGGATTCCTTCCGCCATGTTGCGAACGAGGGTGCAGTTGACGATCGTCACGCCGTTTTCGGCCCAGATGCCACCGCCACGTCCGCCCCAGGCGGGGGCAATGTCATTGATGCGGTGATTGCCGGCCACCAGACAGTTCCGGATGGTGTGGGTACCGTCGGCCCAGATGCCGATTCCGTCCGGATAGGCAAGGCCCGTGAGGCCGCCGTCATGGGCACGATTGTCGAGAATCCGGCTGTCCTGGACGATGACGGAACCACCCGACAGGTAGATTCCGGCGCCCCGGACATAGAGGTTGCCGTCCCAGGCGTCGGGTGAATCCGCTGCGTTTCCGGAAATCAGGCAGTTTGAAATGACGCCGCTGGCATTTTCGCACGCGATCCCGCCACCCATGCTTGGATTGGCATCGAGGGCCCAGTTGTCCCTGATCTCGCAATCCGCCAAGATGAAACCCGACGTGTTGCGGATCCGGATGCCGCCCCCGATGGTGGAGACGGAACCCTCCCGGAGGGTGACCCGTTGAAGCAGGGCGTTCGTGGTGTCGTGAATGTGGATCAGGCGCATGTTGCCGGATTGGCGACGGATGATGGTGGGCCATCGCCGGGTATCGAAAACACCGGGTTCCAGGCTTAGGTTGGTGGCGGCGTAACCGCCCCGTACGGTCAGGTTGGTTGTCGACCAGTCCAGTTCGTTGGTCAGGCTGAAGGTTTGGCCGGACAGGTAGAGCGTGTCCCCGGCTTCGAGGCGGTTGAAGACGGAATTGAGATTGGTAAGGGCGGAATCCCAACTGCCACCCACCGTGTTGTCGCCGTCGGGGCTGACGAACCATGGCATGGAGCCGCTGACCAGTTGGAAGCTGTTGGTTTGGGACCAGGCTTTTCCTGCCAGGTTGGACGACAGGATGGTGCTGGAATAGGTGATCGCGGGGTTCAGGTTTGTCAGCAGGTGGGAGAATAGACCGGCTTGCACCCCTTTACTGACGACGGTGGTGGGGCCGCCCGGCGGCCAGTAGTAAAACCAGGTGGAGGGGGTAGACTCCCCGTCGTCGGTAATCTGGCCGCGGAGTTGTGCCCAGGTCCGGTTAACCGATGCAGGCTGGTTGGTTACGGTTGGGAAGGTGGTGGTCCGGAATTGAACTGCTGGATCCGACCAGTCATAACCCGAGCTGTTGGTGACAAACCAGCGGCAGGCATAGGTAATACCGCGACTGAGGCCGAGGATGTTGGTTGAAATGAAATCCCCCTGCGCCCAGTTCGTGCCGATATACCGGATGGTCCCCCACAGGTTGGTGCCGGTGGTCCCCCGGTCGATGGTGTCATAACAGGCGTATACCCGCGGATTGCCGACTCCGCCCGTATGCAGCACCTGACCCCGGAGGGTGGCGCCGTTGGTCAGTATCCCGGTCGGCGATAAGGCCCGGATCGTCAAGCTGGTTGCCACATATTCCCGGGAGCCATATTGAATAAAGGTGGTATTGAATGCCACGTTCAGCCAGGTTGCATAAATCCAGCTGGCGCTCCGTGCCACCCGCGAGATCCGTGCCTCGTCAATACGGCCGCGCAGACTCAAGGTCGGACTGGAGGGGAAATAGCCGAAATGCAGGTCACGGCCGGCATTGTTCACGGCTCCTGACACATCGGCCAATGTCCCTTTTTCAACCCCATTCACGTAAATCCGTATCACGGTCCCGTCCCGCACCCCGGCAAGATGGTTCCACGTGTTCAGGTTGATCGCGTCGGGACTGGTGCACGAGTAAGGCGTGGTTCCGATCTCGACACTGAAAGCCGGCCGGTCGTCGCCGCCGCTGACGGTGGTGCCGAGCGACCATTCGTTCAGGCCGGCGGATGCGCCGCTCCACCATTTGCCGCAATCACCGATATTGCTCCAACCCGATGAGCTTTGTTCCTTGCGTTCCCACATCTCGATGGTGAAATTGCCGGTGCCGAAGTCCAGCGCGTTACAGTCGGGCACGATGACACCACCGTTACCTCCCGTCTGGGTCATTTGCACGGATTGGGCCAGTTGTCCGGGCTGGCCATAATTCACCCCGATGCCGAGGTTCAACCCGTTTTTGCTTTGGCGGGAGAAGTCGGAGACCGGCGGGGTGGGTTCGTTCAGGTGCCATACGCCGACAAACGCATTGGTCCAGGTGGCCCCGTTGGTGGCATACGGCGGGGGGGTGGTGTCCGGTCGGCCCCAGTATGCGTAGAAGTAATCAGCCGTGGTGGCTATATGTGGTACCTGGACCCAGACATACGATTGGCCATTGGTGTTCCAGTAGTCAATCTCGTGGTTCAACACGGTGGTGCCATTGGAAGCCGTAAACCGGAGATCCGTAGCGGTAGCCGGATCGGCAAGCTGGCTGTAGGCAAAGGCGCCGATATTGGTTCCAAACTGGACCCATACCGGGAAGTTGGTCAGGGGAGAAAACGGTTCGGTATTGATCCGGATTTTTGCCCGGTAGACCCAGGTATCAAACGGGGATGCAAGTGCCGGCGTGGAAAAGATGAAGATGGAGAACCATACAACCGAAAAAGCAAAGCGGAAATTCGTCCATCTGATCTGGTAACACATGGTCGTATGATTATTGGAAAGGCTTTTTACCAGACGATAAACAACAATGAATAAGTCAGCAGTTAATTAACATGGTTAATATACCATTTCGCTGGTTTTTGTACATGAAATAAATGGATGCGAAACAGTCCTGGCATCCCACAAGGGACGCCAGTTCCTAGTAAGTCTCCTTTAATAAAGAAGACGAGGTGGCGAATCTATCAGCGGATGGCATGGCGATCATGCTCCGGCGATAGAACGATCGTGCAGGCTTGGATGCGGCAAACGGGTTAGGTTGGACTCAGGGAGTTCTTGTTGGCCTTTTTGGCGTTCTTCGCGGCTTTCTTTTCTTTCATGCTCATGGCGGGCTGTTTTTTCGTTTCGCGCTTGGCTTCACGGCTCTTCATGGTGCACTCCTTCAGGGGTGCGGATCGGGCAGTCATTGCCCGGTCTGCGTTGTTCGTTACTTGGTCTTTGACACTATCAGAATGATATGATCCCGCCAAGCAGAGTTGTATACGCGCCGCGGGGTCCGGCAACACGGCACAATAATCGGCTGGGGGTTTACGTTATATGCCTGTATGGTGGATTCGTTCACAGGTAAAGGGGAGGAATACCAGATGAAAAAGGCAATCGTGGTTGTGATCAGTGCGCTGGCTGTTTTGGCGGCTGGTGCGTGGGCCGAGGATGCCGGTGAAAGCACCGGCGGCAAGGGCCTGGGTGAAGGGCAGCTGAAACGGGGAAGACCGGATAACCCGTTGCGCATGGAAATCCTGAAACAATTCGATGCGGATGGAGACGGCAAACTGTCCGAAACCGAACGTGCGGCGGCGGAAGCTGCACGGGAGGAAAAAATGAAGGAACGCATGCTGGAACGGTTCCGGGCCATGGATGCCGACGGCAATAAGTGTGTTTCGGAGGATGAGTTTCTGTCGTTCCTCAAGCGCGAGCATGAAGCGAACCGGGGCCAGCGTGGGAAGCCGGGCCAGGGACAACCCCGGGGTCCTGGAGGCAACAACGGCGTGGGGAACGGCGAGGATGGTCCGCCCCCGGGAAATCCGCCGGTCAATGACGGTCCGGGGACCGGTCCGGGAAATCCCGGCAACAAGCCGGATGATGTTTGATCAGCATCCAGACGGTTGATGAAGTGCGGGGCGCCACTGCGGCGCCCCGCTTGTTTTATGTGCCCGGGTTGTCCCGGGGCAGGCCCAGGAGCAGGATGGCGGCAAGCGCCACACCGACGCCGCTTACGATGAACGGCAGGTTCAATGCCAGCGTTTCCGGCAGGGCGGACCATTCCCGGAGCCAGCCGGCCAGAAATGGCGCCGGAACCGCACCCAGTGCCCCCAGGGCGGTGGATAACCCGATGTCTTCACCCCGGGCATGCGGGCGGCTGAAACGCTGTAACAGGCTCTGTTGAATCGGCATCCAGAGTCCCATCCCGAACAGGTCATGACCCAGCCAGATAAGCACGGCCACCCACAGCAACCGGATGGGCTGTCCAGCCAGGGAAACCGTGCCGGATGGCACCAGGGTGGGCAGTACGATGAAAATGCCTTCGATAATCAGGAAGGCCATGAACCAGTCCCGGTGACGGGTCTGGAAACGGTGGCCGAAAAACAGGAGCGGGATCACCGGGCTTAAGCGGTGCAGGGCGCCGATCATGAATATGTCGGCATCGCTGGCGGCGAATTTCTCCTGAAAATACAGCTGGAGCACGAAGCAGTGACTGATCGTGATGGCCAGCGTGAAAACAAAGGTGGAGGCGGTCAGGATCCATAACGGACGAGGCATGTCCATACGGATGAAATCGCGCCAATGCAACACGGGACGCGGTGGGGCCCGGTGTGCCGTCTCGCGGAATCCGGCGGCAAACAGGATGGCCGCAACAAGAAACAGGATGCCGGAACCTGCCAGCAGGGCGGCATGCGGCGCCGCCATGCCGCGGCGGGCAAGGGCCGCAATGCCGAAGGATAATGCCAGCAAGCCGACAAAATGGAAAAGAAACTCGATCCCGCGTGTACGGCTGAACAGGGATTGGAACCGGCGTGGCCAGGTTTCGAACAGGAGCACCGAATGCATGGCTTCGCGGACCCGGCTGGTGGGGTCGGTTACGCATTTCAGCAGGGTCTGGGCAAGCGGATGCGCGGCGCAGGGGGTCAGTACCGTGGCGAGACCCGTCGCGATCAGTGAACCGGTATAGATGGATTTGCGCCCGACACGGTCCGACCAGGCGCCGACGAATGTCCGGATGACGAACGTTGCAAGGGCGGCGATGCTGTAGATCCATCCCATGGTTCGCCAGGACAACCCTTCCCGTTTCAGGAAGAGCGGCAGGGATAGTTCGTATATGGCGCCGGCCAATCCGAGCAGGATGGATACGGTGAACAACACGCCCAGGTCGCGGGATGAACCGGTATCCGCGGGGGACGCATGAACGGGGGACGTCTGGTTGCTGGAAGACGACATATAAGGGGGTCACTTTCTCGTGGATTCTACCCGAGGCGGTTCGGGTGGATGCTGTTGGTCCGGGAGCGGCGCCTGCTTGCCGCGTATCCCAACGTTAAACCGTCCCAGGACTTCGACGCGGTCGCACCGGAGATCCGCGGGGATTTCCGCCTTCTCGTACACAAAGAGGCAGTCGGTGTCGATCGCCCGGTAGGCAGCCACCTTGTCCGCCATGTCCTGGTTGCGGACTTCGGCGCTCCATCCGCCGACATCCACGCGGCACCCGGTGGAAACCACGATGCGATCCCCGAGATAGATCCGGGCGGGATCCACGTGGACGATTTCCCTGGGTGACGTGTTCCGCCGGATAAAGTCCGCCAGGCGGAGAAAATCCGCATCCTCCTTGGCGGGCGTGAGGACATAGGCCAGCGAGAAGGTGGCGCCGCCCACGTTGGGGATGAGTTTCACCCCCTTGCCGCCGTTGAGGCTGTTGATCGCGATGAGCGGCAGGGGGATAAGCGTGCAGAGCAGGAGCGCGACAACGCGGCGCCGGGTGGGATTTTCGGGGATCCAGCGGGAGAATAATCCGGCTGTGAACACGGCCCAGAGGGGACCCGTGTGCATCCAGAAACGCCCGCCGTAGCTGATCAGCATGGGCACAAAGCCGGCGAGCATGGCGCGCATGAACCCCATGGCGGGATGACGGGCTTTCCGCAGACCGATCAGTCCCAGCACCAGGAAGACGGGGTTGACGAACTGGAGCGAAAGCAATCCCATGACGGTCGCCTGGATGAGGGATGCCAGGCTCCGCCCGGTCTGGTCGAAGATAAGCGTCGACGGGGTTCCCAGCCAGTGGATCGAGTCCAGCAGCCGGAAGAACCATGGCAGGTAGAAGATGAAGGAAAAGGTAAGGACCTTTTTGAAGAAGGCATAGTAGCCGCGGTGGCGGGCAGCGAAGAAGAACAGTCCGAGGAAGATCAGCGCGGACATGCCGATGTGGGTGTAGAGGGCGAGGGTCAGGAGGGCGATGGTCGAGCGGCTGCGCCGGGTGAGAAAACACATGAAAAGCAGGGGCATGAACCCGGTCACCAGCGCGCTGGGGAGAACGGTGATCATGGTGTATCCGGAGATCATGTCCATGGAAAACACCAGGGCGGTGAGAAAACCGAGGCGGGCCCCGAACAGCCATCGCGCAAACCACCAGGTAAGCAGGAGTGCGAGCGGATAGACCACCACTTGGAGGGTTTCGAAGCCCTCGATAATTTTGTCGGGATGTCCGGCGAAGAGGGCGATTAACACGTGGAGCGCAGGCGGATAGAGGTGTGGGCGGCCTGCCGGCGCGTATTCCCAGCTGTCCCACGCGGGTATCCCCTGGTGCTCGAGAATTTGCCGGGCGACGGCCATGTGATAGTTGTGATCGGAATCGTCCGTGGGCATGAGCTGGCTGCGGTTGACAAAGAAAACGAGCAGTATAAGGCTCATAAAAGCGAGCATGGCGCGATCCATGCGGGTGAGGGGGAAAGCAAAGGAGGCAGGAACATCCGGGAACGGCCGGCTTTCGTCAAAGCCGGCCCACCGCCAGATTCGGCGGATCAGCCGACCCGGCAGGAGCAGGAGCGCGAAAATCCACGCCCCATGGAGGAAGATCATCAGGGAGGCGAGGAGCAACCCATAGGCGATCAGCCGGACGGGGATTCGCCTCCACCAGGCGGCGATCGGACGCCGCCACAGGGAGAGCCCGATCGGGGCGGTAAAGACGGTGGAGAAATAAAAACCGGGTTTGTGAAAACCTTCGGAGGCTATCCGGATGCAGAGGCGTTCATACGCCGCGATGAGCCGGGGCGGGAGGTTGACGAGGTGGAAAATGATGTTCATTCGTGACGGACCCCGTGCACTGGAATCTTGCGTTAGTTTCACTCAAATATGTTTGAACCAGTGTATCAGCCGGAAAGCTGGAAGGAAGACTATATATCACGGGGCCTCGGGTATTGGGCGGTTGTTCGATGGGGTGTCGATGATTGGCCGCACCAGCGACCATCGGCTATTATACATGACGACATAAGACCACAGCATGGTAGGGACGGCTCGCCGAGCCGTCCGCGGCGCTTTCGGCGAAAGTGCCCTACCTTTTGGATGATGTGATTTATTGCGCTGTGTATAGATGCCTGAATAGGTGTATAGGCAGCTTCTTGCCGGGATTCTGACGGCATGGTATAATGACCTCATGAGAAACAGGAACATACGACTGGGGATGGCGGTAGCCATGTTGATCGGCATCCTGCAGGTGCGGGGGGAGGGGGATGTTGTGAATCAGACAGGATCAGTTGTTTCACCGACGACTGGAATGGTCGGGAAAGTTTCGTTCGGGGCCGGATGTTTCTGGTGTGTGGAAGCGGTTTTGGAACATATTCCGGGAGTTCAATCCGTGGTCTCCGGGTATCAGGGGGGTACGGTCAAAAATCCAACCTACAAGCAGGTATGCACCGGCGAAACCGGCCATGCCGAGGTGGTGCAGGTGACCTACGACCCCGCCGTGCTGCCGTTCGGGGAGTTGTTGGACTGGTTCTGGAGATTGCATGACCCGACCACGCTCAACCGGCAGGGCGCCGATGCGGGAACGCAATACCGGTCGGTGATATTCTGTTACACCGATGCACAACGCCTGGCGGCTGACGCGTCGAAGCAGGCGCTGGTGAAGTCCGGCCAGTACGGGGAAAAACCGATTGTAACCGAGATTCTTCCGGCTCCGGAATTCTATCCGGCTGAGAATTATCATCAGGATTACTTTGAACAGAACGCCGCCGCGCCCTATTGCCGGATTGTCATCCAGCCGAAGTTGAAGAAACTCGGGATCAAGCCCTGAACCCGGGGAGCGGCGGTTATTTGGCAGCGGCGTAGAGGCCCCAGGCATTGCCCCGGTTGCTGGAGACTGCCACCACCACGTCATTGGCTCCGCGTTTCCAGGTGACTGATTTCGCGTATTGGCCGGGAACCGCCGGGTTGGTGGCGTCGGGATGGCACGCCACCGCCTTGCCGTTAACCCATGCCTTGAAGGGACCGTCGGGTCCCAGCACCAGTTTCCCCGCTCCCGCCTTTGCTGACTGGACCGTGGTGTGCAGGAAGACCAGACCGTGTTGCTTGTTGTGGATGGCGCGAACATCAATGAATCCCACGGATCCGCTTTCCGGGCGTGTCTTGATGACGGTGGGAAATGCCAGATTTACCGGGCATGCCAATTTCCGCAGGTCCCTGACCGGAGGTTGCAGGGCCGACGCCGTAAAGGCAGGAATGATGCGGGCACCATGGGCTTTCAGCCAGTCGCTGGCACGCTTATGCACGGTGGCGGTGGTGATCCGGGCGGCGCCTTTTCCCTTTTGTGTTCCGCGATAGGTGCGGTTGCGTCTGGCCTGGCTGAGCCGGGCGCTGGCCGCCGGCAGGGCACGGCGGTATTGCGGCAGCCATTCGGCCTGGGCAATCAGCATCTCGTCCACCATCTGGGAAATCTCGTTGGGGTCGCAGACGGCTCCGGTGAGCGGATCGAGCATGGCGGCCTGTTTCAGCAGGGCGACATCGCCATGGACCGCCGCCTGCACCGCCAGGCGTTGGACCTGGATGGAGACATTACATACGGCGGCACATCCGAGCGGCAGGTCGCCCACCCGCGGAATGTTGATGCCGTTGTGGTCGACATAACCGGGCACTTCGACAATCGCATCATCGGGCAGGTTGGTGATGCAGCCGTTGTTGACCACGTTGAAATGGCCGCGATAGATCCGGCCGGTCTTGAGCCCTTCCATGATGTAGCTGCCGTGTTCGTGGCCGCGGGTTTCCGGGCTGATGGGCCGCGGTTCGGCGCGCAGGTTTTCCCGGAACGTCTTCTCGAACCAGTTCCGGCCTTCCGTGCAGACCCGGAGATAGCCGCCCGTCTCCCCGTTGATCCAGGACGACAGGTCGATCCAGTTGCGGATCTCGGCCGGGCGTTTCCGGTACCAGGCGACATATTCGCTGAGATGCCCGTTGCTTTCCGTGGAATAATAGCCGAACCGGCGGAGCATATCGATCCGCACCTTCTCGGTGCGGGCATAGACCGGGTGCCGTTCGAACCCTTCCAGCATACGACCGGTCCAGTCCCTGCCGTCGTACTGGATCCGGGTGTACCACGTCTGGTGGTTGATGCCGGCGCAGATGATGTCCACCTGGTCCGGGGTGACGGGACGGTACCCGCGGTCGCCCGGTTTCCTGCCGTTGTTCACCAGCAGCCGGATGACCTCGGTGATCTGGTGATGGCCGCCCATGACGCCATGGCATAGGCCGATGGTCTGGATACCGCCGAAGTGGTTGGCCGCCCAGGTATTCATGGCGTTGGGGTTGGCGTAGTTGAGGAAGACGCAATCCGGTTTGGCGACTTCACGGATGTCCCTGCAGAATTCCAGGATGGACGCAATGTTCCGCTGCCCGTACATGATGCCGCCGATGCACAGGGTGTCGCCCACGCACTGGTCCACCCCGTACTTGAGCGGTATCTCGATATCGGTCTTGAATGCCTTGAGCCCGCCGATCCGCACGCAGGAAATGACAAAATCAGCGCCTTCGATGGCTTGGCGGCGGTTGGTGGTGGCGCTGACGGTCGCCGGCAAATGGTTGTCGGCAATGTCCTTGCGGCAGAGGTCGGCGGTCATGTCCAGGTACTTGCGGTTGATGTCGGTGAAGCTGAAGCGGGCGTTGCGGAATTCCGGCACGGTGAGAATATCGCGGAACAAACCGCGGGTGAACGTGAGACTGCCGGCCCCGATGAATGCAATCTTGATCGACATGGTGTTGGCTCCTGGTTGGGTGTTACGAGTTGGCGGATCATGGTGAAGCGGGGGAATCGTGTCAATATCGGAACGTTGCGGTCCGGTCAGGTTCGCGGGCGCATCGTGTTTCGGTGCTGGAGCCGGGGCGACCTCGCCCCGGTCTGGTTGGTTGGAAGGACGTGTGATGGGCAGGCGCCCGCACGGAAAACGGAAGACGGAAAAAGAAAAACGGGAGGGAGTTTGACAGGATATACAGGATGGAAGGGAGATTGACGGGATGGGATCTCAAGCAGAGGCGCAGAGTCAGCAGAGTTGGTGTGAATTCGGCACGTGCGATGGAACCATCGCCCGGCACGAATTCACACCAAGTTGCTCCGGAAGAGGGGGGGACATGGGGCGTGCGGAGTGCCCTGTAGCCGCGATCGGTGATCGCGGCAGACCCGCCGTTGCCCTTTTCGAAATGGAATATGGAAGCTTGATTGCGGGCGCGGGGTGCCGCATGCTGGGAACGCATTTCATGGACGGGTTGGTTTGCTACGGGAGGCATGCCATGATGATTCGATGGGTGTGGATCGTGATGTTGATGGTTGCCGGTGTGGTGTCTGCCCGGGCGAATGACCCGATTCCTGACAACCCGACCAACCGCCAGCATTATGCGGTTCAACTGGTGGACACCATGTCCACCGGTGCCCTGGTGGCACGGATCGCCAATGAAATGACCCAGACAGCGCCTGCCGACAAACGGGATGCAATAACGGTCCGATTCGTTGCGGAGGTGGAAGTTGGTGTCGTGGATCAGGAATTGATCCGCGCCTTCGCCCTGCACTGCACGCCGGATGAACTGGCGGCCCTGACGGACTTGTGCCGGACCGCAGCCGGCCGATCGGCCCTGTTCCAATACACACGATCCATGCAGGATGCCGTATCACGTTTGCAACCTGAATTTTCCAGGGCCAATAGGCGGTCCCGTGAGGTCTTGAAACAACCATGATCCGTGCCTGGATCGGTCTCGTGCTGGTTATAGCGCCGGTTGTCCGGGGCGCCGACCTATATGCGCGATTCAGGGTTGTTGAGCCTACCAACCGGGTGTTGCGGATGAACGTGGGCGGCTACCGGCACCATGCCAATCCGAGCTGGTATCTGCCCAACGAATCCTACGGGGTGACCTCGGGGCAGTGGAGTGCCTGGCTGGACCTGACGAAATGGCCCCTGCATGATCGCGCCCGACGGGTGGGCGGGATTGCCGAATGGCCCAGCATGAAAGTGTCCCTGCAGCGATCCGGCAAGGATGGCGGCGAAATCAAGGGATGCCTGATCGAGGGTGAACTGGCGCAGCGCCCGTCCGAGGAATCGGTGGCAATCCGCTTTTCCGAGCGCGCGGCAGGGAACACGATTGTTTTCCTCCTGCCGCATCCCTTGAAGCAGCACACGAACGAATTCGAGACGGGGACCCAGATGACGGCGCGGCATCTGGCCTGGGCCACCGAGGCTACCGGGGGGAAAGCCCGTAAGCCGGGCCGGTTCGATATCGCGACCACGTTGTGGGGGCATTACGATCCCCACCTGGCGGCACAGGCCACTGAGACGCTCCGGTTGCTCGGGTTCAATGTCTTGAACGGCGCGCCCGACGACGTGTTGCAAAACGCCGGCATGCGGGCGCTGGGCAAGACCTGGTTGTATCATCCGGACCCGGACCACGTGACCAATGCCTGGACGGAATTCGCCAAACGCGAGTTCGATCCGGCACGGTTGACCCCGGACAAGCAATGGTTCTATTCCAATATGGCGCACTGGGTGGTGTCCGATGAATCCCAAGTGCTGGATTTCCGCCGGCTGGATACCAACCGGCTGGCCGGCTGGTTCCGTTCCTACCTCACCGGGAAAGGCGTGAAATCCTCCACTATCGGTCAGCCGATCGAATCGGTGCTCTATCCGGCGGCGGCCATGTTTGAGAAGACGCTCCCCCGGTCGGCATCGTTGGAACAACGCCGCCTGCATTACCATGCCGCCAAATTCGGGCACTGGTGGTCGGTGAAGCAGATGCGCCTGATCAGCGACCTGATCCGGGGGACGCCGCCCGGGTTCAAGAGCGAGACGCTTCCGTCCGATCACGGTTTCTTTTATGCATGGGGCCCCCCGCACATCGGCATGAGTTACCGGATGCTGGACCTGTTCGAGCTGGGCGCCCAGCATGCCGTGGATGTGTTGTCCACGGAAGACTGGCTGGGGCTCAACCACATGTACGGGGGTAACTACACGTGGTCGGGCGGCCAGTCCTTCGGCTATCTCAATGCCATCCACCGCAGCGTGATCGGGGAACGCCCCATCAAGCTGATGGGACTGATCACCCCCTCGGATGACGGGTACCTGCGCCTGAAGGCCTATTCGGCGCTGGGACAGGGCGCCAAGGCGTTTTTCTTCTGGACCTTCGGGCCGACTTGCATCGGCACCGAGAATTACTGGTCTGACCTGCGCAGTGAATATGACGGTATTGCCAAGCTGACCCGCGCGCTCGAACAGGCTGAACCGGTGTTGTTCCCCGCCCAGGTTGTACACGATCCGGTGGCCATCCTTTACGCGGTGAGCCACGATATCTGGCACACCGACAACGCGGCGGCATTCGTGGAAAAGCGCCTGACCTGGCATGCTCTGCGGCATGTGCAAGTCCAGCCCGATTTTCTCCGGGAGGAAGACGTGTTGGCCGGGCGGCTGAAAGCATATCGCGTGTTGTTCGTGAATGATTGGTGCCTGGTGCGGGATGCCGGGAAAAAAATCATGGACTGGGTCAAGGCGGGCGGCGTGTTGTGGTTGTCCGCCGGGGCGGGGACCCGGGACGAGTATTTCGATCCATATATTGCGGATTGCGCGCGCGGGGTTTGGACGGACCGCGCGGTGCAGGACATGCGCATCGAACCCGGCGCCTATAACGAGCGCCGGGATTTGCAGACGCGCGACCCCCTGGCGATGGTGGAGGTCAGGGAGGGGACCGGTGTGGTGGTGCGGCTGCCGGCGCTGGGGGCTCGGATAGCCCTCGAGACCAACGGTATCGTGAACGTGCTGGCCCGGTTTGAAGACGGGTCACCCGCAGGCGTGGAGTATCGGGTGGGCGGGGGACGGGTGTATGCCTTCGGGTATATGCCGATGCTGGCCTATGGCCGGATGGCGGGTTTCAAGGGCGGCACGTTGTCGGAACGGTGGCCCGAATATCCGCGCCCGTGGGTGAGGGAGGCGCTGGCGGCGGGTGGGGTTTCCGGCGTGGTGTCGGCCAGTGTGGATGTTGTGGAATCCAGTGTGCTGACCGGGCCGGAAGGGTCGGCGCTGGTGCTGGCGAACTACACCTATGAGCCGATCACCAACCTGGTGATGCAGGTTCACCTGACACATCCGGTCAAGCGGATCGTGAGCACGGAGGGTGCGGCGGTCCGGTGGGAGAAACTGGCGGACGGCGTGCGATTGAGCCTGCCGCTTGAGTGGACGGATATC
>MHBQ01000013.1:30501-36743 GCA_001803315.1 Lentisphaerae bacterium RIFOXYC12_FULL_60_16 | reverse complement strand
GAAATGATTGATAAATACGGGCCGGGGTAATCTTTGGCTGGAGCCGGCCCGCGTGCCTGGGCGAAGTGTCCGAACGAAGCCTGGACCCCGGGCCGGTCCGGGAAGCCTTGGAGATGTGAATATGAAGATCAAGCGAAAGACCGCGGATGTGTTTGTGCTGGGGCGAACCACCCTGGGTCAAATCGAAGGGCCCTTGTTCGGACAGTTCATCGAACTGGGCGGGCGCGGAATCAATGACGGGCTATATGACCCTTCATCCCCGTTGGCACGCGCGGATGGCCTGCGTCCGGACGTGGTGGAGGCCATCCGTGAATTGCGCCCCACGCATGTGCGGTATCCCGGCGGTTGTGCCGCGGCCTATTTCGACTGGCAGGAACTGGTGGGACCGGTCTCGGAGCGTCCCCGCAGCAAGCTGTTCCGGGTGACCGGTGTACCACAATCGACGGCGTTCGGCATTCCGGAAGCCTGGGCGTTTTGCCGGGAAATAGGCGCGGAACTGTATCTGACCATCAATGCGCATACGCAGTCGACGGAGGATGCCGCGAATCTCGTGGAATACCTCAATGGGACCGGTCCTTCCAAGTGGGCGGACTTGCGGCGCCGGCATGGGCGCGAGGAACCCTACGGGGTGCGACTCTTTTCACTGGGCAACGAGATCTACGGGAACTGGCAGGCAGGCCAGAAGACGGCTGAATCGTATGCCGCCTGGTGCCGGGAAGCCATTGTGCAGATGAAGCGGGTGGATCCCTCGATCCAGGTGGTGGTCTGCGGGTTGGGCCGTCCATGTCCGGAATGGGACCGGACGGTACTGTTCGGGACCGTTGGACTGGCCGACATGATCGCGGTTCATAATTACTTCGGGCGTCCGGTTTTCAAGGACAGCATGGCCGCGAACCTGGTGTTCCAGCAGATGATCGACGCGCTGGACAAGACCATCGACGAAGCCTGCGATACGGCCCTGGGCGTGCACACGCGTACGTACCGGGAACTGGGCTCGCCACCGGTGGTCACGTGCCGGCCCGGCATTGCGCTGGACGAATGGAATGTCTGGTACCGGGCCACGCACGATCCGGAGAAGGATCTGGAAGAAGTCTACAACTACATGGATGCGGTTACGCTGGCCTCGCTGATGCAGGTCGTGCTCCGCAATACGCGGGCGGTGACCTTGTCGAATATTTCCGAGGCGGTGAACATGTGTGCCTCGATCCTGACCGATCGGAACCGGATGGTGCGGCAGACGATCTGGTATACCCAGAAACTGATGCGGGATGCGCACGATCGCGGGCGCGTACTGGGGGTGGCAGTGGATGGTCCGACCTTTGCAGCCAAACATGAGCGGTTTTTCTGTGGGATTGTCTCGCCGGAGAAGGCGAAGGACGATACCCTCCCGTCCCTCCTGCATTTTGACGAGGTGCCGGCCGTGGATGTGGTGGCCAGTGTGGACGAAGCCCGACACCGGTTGGTGGTGTCGGTGGTACAGAAACTGGAACACGATCCCGTGGATGTGACGTTGCATTTCTCGGGCGGTGTGTCGCCGAAGGGCCGACAGGCGGTCTGGCGGACGCTGTCGGGGGGCCGGCGGTTGAAGGTTGAGAATACGCTGGACCATCCGGACCGGATCGGGTTGGAATGCCGCCGGGTACCGGTACAGGCAACGTATACGTTTCCACCGGCCAGCGTGACGGTGCTGGAGTTCGGGTATTAAAGGGGAGCGTCATGACAGAACGACGGCCATTGATGGGGTTGTGCCCGATCGGGAAATTTGTTTTCAGCCACGAGGACGCCATCCGTCAGAAGCAGGCGTTGCAGGCGCGGCTTCGTGAACGGGGGGTCCGGTTTGTGGACCTTGACGGGGTCCTGCCGGACGGTTTGGTCCGTGAACAGGCGCATGTCGATGCGGTGGTCCGGCATTTCCGGGCTGCGGAGATCGATTGCCTGTTCGTTCCCCATTGCAATTTCGGCACCGAAGGGGCGGTGGGGATGATCGCCTCCAAGCTGGCGGTTCCGACCCTCTTGTGGGGGCCACGGGATGATGCGCCGCGCCCGGACGGGTCCCGCCTGCGGGATTCCCTGTGCGGCATGTTTGCATCGAGCAAGGTCATGCACAAGCTCGGCGTCCGGTACACCTATATCGAGAACTGCCGGATCGATGATGCGCTGTTTGACCGTGGTGTGATGAACTTCCTGCGGGCGGTGAATGTGGCCGGAGTGTTCCGCAAGGGGGTCCGGATCGGCCATATCGGCCAGCGGATCGACTTCTTCTGGACCACGATTGTCAACGAGAGCGAATTGCTGGAACGGTTCAAGGTCGAGGTGCTGCCGATCGACATGGTGGATTTCATCGCCCATGTGCGGGACCGGATCAGCCGGGGCGCGGCCAGTTACGCCGAGCAGGCCAAGGCGATGCGGCACGACTGCGTGGTGGAGGGATTTGCCGACGATGCCCCGCTGGTCAACATCCTGGCGGTTCGTGACCAGATGCTGGCGCTGGGCGAGCAGCATGGCCTGGACGCTTTTGCCGTCCAGGATTTCACCTCGCTGGTGGATGCGATGGGCGCGTATTGCTTCTTTTCCAACAGCCTGGTGTCGGAATCCTATCCGATCGGGTGCGAATCGGACATTCATGGCGCGATTTCGTCGGTGTTGTTGCAACGTGCCGATTTTGACCGTCAGCCGGTTTTCCTTGCCGATGTGACCGTGCGGCATCCCACGGATGACAACGGGGTGCTGCTGTGGCATGCCGGCGCGCCGGTGTCGATGAAGCATCCCGATGACCGGGTCAGGTTGGGAACGCACTGGATACTGCCCAGTCCACTGGCCGGCATGCCGCATTTCAGGTTGAAGGACGGGCCGTTGACCGTGGTGCGGTTTGACGGGGACCGGGGCGAGTACCGGTTGGCCGTGGGGCAGGGAGCATCAATGGAAGGGCCCTTCACGCTCAACAACTACGTGTGGATGAAGGTCGACAACTGGCCGCGTTGGGAACGGTTGCTGATGGAAGGGCCGTTCATCCACCATTCCGCCATGGCGTATGGCCATGTGGCGGATGCCGTGGTGGAGGCCTGTCGATACATTCCGGGGCTTGAAGCGGTACGGCTGGATGCGGCCGGCACTTCCACTTGACCCGGCGGAATGCCTGATCCATGCTTTCGCGACTATGAAAAAGACATCGGATCCGGCGCCGAACATCCTGTTCATCAACACTGACCAGCAGCGCGGCGATTGCCTGAGTTGCGAGGGGCATCCCGTCCTGCTGACCCCGACGATGGATGCCATCGCCGCCCGGGGTGTGCGATTTTCCCATTTCTATTCATCCTGTCCCAGTTGCATTGCGGCCCGGCGTACCATGCTGACGGGCCAGGATCCCCAGACGCACGGGTTTGTCGGGTATCATGACGGCGTGGAATGGGACATGGCCCGGTCGCCCACGCTGCCGCAGGTGCTGCGTGAACACGGGTACCAGACGGCGCTGATCGGGCGTGCGCATCACCAGTCGCCGGCCTGCAAGCGGTACGGCTACGACGAGATGAAAACCCGTTTTACCGGCGGCCACCAGGAAGGTGGACAGGATTCGTATTTCGACTGGCTGCGCCTGGTCGGGCCAAAGGATAACAGCGGGTGGTTCGGCGGCGGGGTTATGCACAATGACTGGACCGCACGGCCCTGGCATATGGATGAGCACCTGCATTTCACCAATTGGACGGTTACCGAAACGTTGCGGTTCCTGGAACGGCGCGATACCTCCTGTCCTTTCTTCCTGACCGTGCAGTTCATCGCGCCCCATCCCCCGCTTCAGCCGCCGGCGTTTTATATGGACCGATACCTGCGGACCGGGGTGCCGGAACCGGTCATCGGCGACTGGGCGGAACCGGCTGCCTTCGGCGAAGAATGGGATTGGGTGGCGCCGAACCGGGTGAACCTGACCGGCGAAGCCATGCGCAGTACGCGGGCCGCCTATTACGGGTCCATCAATCATGTGGATGACCAGCTGAGGCGACTGCTCAACGGCATTACCGGAGTTGATTCCAAGACCGGTGGCAACACCATTGTGGTCTTTACCAGCGATCATGGTGAAATGCTGGGCGATCATTATTTCTGGCGCAAATCACGCGCCTACGAAGCTTCAGCAAGGGTTCCATTCCTGGTGAGCGCCCCGGGCCGGTTCGGGGTGAAACGCACCCACGTGGTGGATGCCGTGGCTACCCATGCGGACATCATGCCGACCCTGCTGGACATGGCCGGCATACCGATTCCGAAGACCGTGGATGGACGGAGCCTGTGGCCGGTTATGCGGGGGGAGAAGCCGGCCCGGTGGCGTCCTTTCGTACATATCGAACATGCCCCCTGGCATCATGGATTGACGGACGGGTTGGAGAAATACATCTGGTGGACGGATACCGGCCGTGAGCAGTTCTTCGACCTGCGGGAGGATCCCACCGAGTGTCACGACTTGATCCACGACGCTGAATGCCGGGCCCGGATTGCCCGGTGGCGTGAACGGATGATTCAACGACTGACGGGTCGTCCGGAAGGATTTGTGAAGCAAGGGCGCCTGGTGGCGGGCCGGAAGTATGATGCGATCATGCCCGGGACCAACGGACATTGATGCCTTACGACAAGGAGTGAATACACATGAAACGTCAACGCTGGCTGCTGGATTCTGAATGGCGGTTCCACAAGGGGGATATTGCGTTGCCGGTGCCGAAGTGGCAGGGCGATACCTACCAATGGTGCAAGACCGGCAACCAGCAGGGGGTCCCGCATGCGGCGTTCGATGACAACGCGTGGCGCGTGGTCGATCTGCCCCATGACTGGGCCGTGGAAGGGCCGATCGACCAGGAGAACAACCTGGCCAACGGATTCCTGCCCAAGGGGGTTGCGTGGTACCGCCGCCGGTTCCGCCTGGATGAGACCGATGCCGATGCCGGATACTATCTCGAATTTGACGGGATTTTCCGGAATGCAACCGTATGGTTGAATGGACACCGCCTGGGTGCGGAACCCGGCGGATACATCAGTTTCCGGTTTGACGTGAGCGATGTGATCAACCGGGAAGGAACCAACACCCTGGCGGTACGCGTGGATGCCTCCGAATTCGAGGGCTGGTGGTATGAAGGGGCCGGGATCTATCGTCATGTGTGGCTGGTGACGGTGCCGGGTGTGCATGTGGCCCCGTGGGGCGTCTATGTGGCGCCGTCGTTTGCGCGGGGCGACCTTTCGAAGTCCGTGGTGAACCTGGAAACCACGGTGAGCAACCGCGGCCGGGAACCGGTTATGGCCGACATCGTCTCGACCCTCCTTGATCCCAAGGGCAAGCCGGTGGTAGCGGTACGCAGCCGCCAGCGGCTGACGGCCGAGACGGATGCCGTGGTCCGGCAGAAGGCTCCAGTCCGGTCTCCGCGGCTGTGGTCCCTTGAGCAGCCCACCCTTTACACGGTGCAGACCGAGATACGGCTGAATGGAAAACAGGCTGATTCAGTGGAGACGCGGTTCGGGTTCCGGCATATCCGCTTTGATGCGGATCAGGGGTTCTTCCTCAATCATGAGCCGGTCAAGTTGCAGGGAACCTGCAACCACCAGGACCATGCCGGGGTGGGGATTGCCGTACCGGATGCCATCCAGGAATACCGGATCCGGAAACTCAAGGAAATCGGATGCAATGCCTTCCGGTGTGCCCACAATCCGCCCGCGCCGGAACTGCTCGATGCATGCGACCGGCTGGGCATGCTGGTGATGGATGAAACGCGGCGCATGGAAAGTACGACGGACGGTTTGCAGCAGCTTGGCGCCATGATCCTGAGGGACCGGAATCACCCGTCGATCATCCTCTGGAGCATGGGTAACGAGGAACCTTTGCAGTCACAGCCGGAAGGTGCTCGGATTGTACGTTCGATGATCCGGCATGCCCGGCGTTTGGATGCCACGAGGCCTTTCACCTTTGCCATGAGCGGTGGGTGGGGCAAGGAATTCTCGGCGGAACTCGAAGTGCAGGGGTGCAACTACGGCATCGTTAATATCGATCAATACCATGCCGATCACCCCCGACATCCCATGGTGATGTCGGAGAATTCAGCGTCGGTATTCACCCGCGGGATCTACGAGACCGATCAGGCCAGGGGGCTTGAAAGCGCCTATGATGTGAATTCGCCGAAATGGTGGAACACGACCACCGAGACGGCGTGGAAGACCATTGCGGAACGGTCGTTCATGGCCGGGAGTTTCACCTGGACGGGGTTCGATTA
>MHBQ01000013.1:27327-30404 GCA_001803315.1 Lentisphaerae bacterium RIFOXYC12_FULL_60_16 | reverse complement strand
CGGTCCTGGTGGGGGACCCGTCCCGTCCTGCACGTGTTCCCGCACTGGAACTGGGCCGGGCGTGAGGGGCAGCCGGTTTCCGTATGGTGCTACAGCAATTGCGAGGAGGTCGAACTCCAGCTTAACGGGCGGGTGCTGGGCCGGCAGGCGGTCCCGCGATGGGGCCATGTCGAATGGTCGGTACCGTATGAACCGGGGACGTTGACAGCTACGGGGTTCCGGCGGGGCAAAGCCGTGATGCAGTCGGTCCGGGAAACAACCGGTGTGCCGGTTTCCGTGCACCTGATTCCCGACCGGCCCGTGATCCGCGGGGACGGAGAAGATGTCGTGATGGTCCGTGTGGAGGTGATGGATGAGCGCGGGCGCCTGGTCCCGACGGCGGATAACCGCATCGAGTTCACCGCCAAGGGGCCGGGGTGCATCATCGGGGTGGGGAACGGGAACCCGATCTGCCATGAACCGGATGTGGCCACGGGCCGGAGTGCGTTCGGCGGATTATGTGCAGTCTTCGTGCGGGCCGGTCGGGGTGAGGGCACGTTGACCGTTGAAGCGTCGTCAATGGGGCTGGCCGGTGGAGCGGCGTCGATCCGGGTGGTACACCGGCGGCCGCGGGCCTTCCTGCCAGCGGTGCCGATGGATACTCCCCAGGCGGGCTAACCGCATGCTGCCCGCCGATGTCCCTATCGGCGTCAGGATTTGACAGGATGCCCAAGGTGCGACGTTGAAGAGGGAGCGCGGACGATACCGGGTGAAACGCGGCAGGCCGGTGAAAGTGTGTTAATTACATCAGAAGATAATAATGGACAATAAGTTGCCATGAACGTACCCAATTACATGTAGAAGGAGGATCTCATGATTCGGATGGGAGTGATCGGATGCGGAAGCATGGCCAACGCACATATAAAGATTGCGGAACCCCTGGCGGACCGGATGAAGTTCACGGCCTTCGCCGATATCGATGTGGAGCGGGCTCAGAAATTGAGCGCGACGGTTCCAGGTTCCGTGGCGGTAAAAGATTATCATGACATGATGGACAAGGTGGACGCCATCATCATTGCCCTGCCGCACGATCTGCACTATTCCGTAGGGATGGACTGCATCCAGGCGGGCAAACATCTCCTGATGGAGAAGCCGCTGGCCCTGACGGAGAAGGAATGCGTGGCCTTGGTCAAGGCCGACAAATCACCCACTCCCGTGTTGATGATCGGCTACGTCATGCGGCACGATCCGCTCTGGATAAAAATGGGTGAGTTCATCCGGAATAAAACATACGGGGATGTCTTCCAGGTATCCATCTGGACGGAACAATACACGGACACTTCACGGGGTTCCTGGATGGGGGATGCCAAACGCCTGGGCGGCGGCCAGCTGTTCAGCCATGGATGCCATTACATTGACCTGCTCCTGCACTGGCTGGGCGAGCCGGTCTGCGGCACGCATATCGGCACAAACCTGGGCACGCCCTGGATGGAACGTGAAGGCACCAGCAACGTGTCGCTGAAATTCGCCAGCGGCGCGCTGGGATACCATTTCGGTACCTGGGGGGCGCGCGGATCGAAACTGGGCTATGCCGTGCATGCCCACTGCACGGAAGGCATGCTGGAGCTTGGCGGGCTGTCGGGCACAATCATCCTGCACCGCAGCAAGTCGGGTGGCGACCTGCCCGCGCTGGAATCCCTGCTGGCCAAAGGCGAGAAGCTGGAAGCACCGAACGAGGCGGTCATTTACAGGCATTCCAAAGAGGGAAAGAAGGGCGGCAAGGCCCTGGTGGAACAGATTGACGGGTTCCTTGACTGCATCGAGAAGAAGAAAAAGCCGGATATCAGCGCGGCGGCCTCCCTGCCCAGCCTGCGCACAATCTGGCGGCTTTACGAAGCGGAAGGCAAAGGTATCGTGGCCGATCTGCGCGGCGTGATGGGGAGCCGGTAACAGTTTAGCCGATTGAGGCAGGGGTCAATAAGGCCGAGGGGATGAGACCCGAAAAAAGCGGGCTGACTCCTGGCCGATGCTCATCAATGCGTGCGGGTGAGGATGTAGTCGGCCACGGCATGCAGCAGGGCCGTGGGGCCGGGTAACTTTTCAAGGGCTTGCAAGGCTTGGGTGATGTGTTTTTCTGCCCGTTGCCGGGCGCCATCCCGCCCGTATACCGATACGCAATTGAATTCGGGTTGGTCGGTTTTGTCACCGGTCGTTTCCGCTGCGTCCAGCAGGTCGTCGGTGATCTGGAAGGCGAATCCCAGGTTGACTGCATACTGCGTGAGGGATTCCAACACGGTGTGATTGGCTCCCGCGGCGAGGGCGCCCATGCGGATGGCGGCACGGAACAGGTCGGCGGTCTTGTGCCGGTGGATGAATTCCGTGGTGGAGGCGTCCGTGATGGCGCCGGTATGGGCCAGGTCTTCCACCTGCCCTCCGATTACGCCGGTACTGCCGGCCGCATCGGCCAACTCCAGCACAACGGCATCCGGCGGTATGCCGGACGGGAGGGGCTGCAATGCTGCCTGCCGGAAGGCCAGCGCCTGGAGCGCATCGCCCGCCAGCAGGGCGTTGGCTTCACCGAAAGCAACATGAACGGTGGGTTTGCCACGCCGGATGACATCGTTGTCCATGCAGGGGAGATCATCGTGGACCAGGGTATAGGTGTGGAGCAGTTCAACAGCCAGGGCGGCCGGCATGGCCTGGTCCGGTTGACCGCCTGCCGCTTCGCAGGCGGCCAGGCACAGGATGGGACGCAGACGTTTGCCGCCGGTGAAGACGGCGTAACGGATGGCTTCGTGCAGGATGGCCGGACGGGTGTTCCCGGGGGGGAGCATGTGGCGTAAGGCGTCATCCACCTGCCGGGAAAGGTCGGCCAGACGGGTGGCCAGGTCGAAGGTGGCGGTTGATGTCATGTGCCGGACCCTATCTGAAATCCGCAGGATATGCAACCAAGGCTCTGGTTTGGGTGGGGGGTGGCAGGCCGTGTGATGAACCAACGGGCTTCCATTTCGGGGCAAGCGGCTTCGCGTGATATGGCCCCATCCGCGGCGTTGTCACCATCGGCGCATACGGGAGTATGGCGCCGATGGCTCCGCCTT
>MHBQ01000013.1:27168-27299 GCA_001803315.1 Lentisphaerae bacterium RIFOXYC12_FULL_60_16 | reverse complement strand
TTGCCCTTTTCGAAATGGAAACCCGGGTTTACCTCGCGGTCCGGGCGAGTACGCCGGCCCCGCGATGGAATATGGAAAAGAGCGAAGCGCTGGTATGGACGGCTCACCGAGCCGTCCGTCTGGTCTGGTGT